>JAGIXO010000192.1 GCA_026122915.1 Candidatus Electronema nielsenii
ATCCTTTCTGCTGCTCACTACCCGTTCATCACCTTGAGCGGGATAGATATCTCCCTCGCCACCCTGCTCAAACTTGCTGTCCTGCTTGCCCTGGCTTTGCTGCTGCTGGGGCGAGCGCGGCGCAAGGCTGAAGCTGTACTGGCGCGACAGACGCGCCTGTCGCCCGGCTCGGCAGCCTCGATCAGCACCTTGGGCTATTATGTCGCGGCGGCGTTGGTTCTGCTGAGTATTCTCAACACGGTGGGGATTAACTTGACGCAGCTCACTGTCCTTTTTGGGGCACTGGGTATTGGACTTGCTTTCGGCCTGCAAAACATCCTCAACAACTTTATCAGCGGCATCATTCTGCTGGCAGAGCAAGTGATCAGAACCGGCGACATCATCAATCTCAAGGATGATCTCACCGGCACGGTGCAACGAATCGCCATCCGTTATACCGTAATCCGCACGGTGAATGGCGATGATGTGATTGTGCCAAACTCGGAGTTTATTTCTGGTAGGGTGAATAGCTGGACGTACACTGACGACTGGCGGCGACTGACCGTGCCGTTTACGGTCGCGCAGACTGCTGACCCAGAGGAAGTAGTCCGGCTGGCAACTGAGGCCGCGCGGGCAGTGGAAATTACCAGAGAGGATGCCGCTCATCCAGTCTTGGTCTTTTGCGAGGGCTTTGGTGAAAGCGGCCTGAAGTTCTCTCTCCGGGTTTGGTGTCGGCTACACCAGCTTGGGCCAGACAGCGGCCTGCACAGCGACTATTACTTTGCCTTGCACAAGAAGCTCAAAGAATTGCGTTTTCCTTGACAGCATCAAGGAAACAGACTGCTTGCGCCGTCTTCTGCTCCTGCCAATACTCGCCGCAGGGCAGCAAAAATTGCATGGCCCGGCGCAGTGGATTCTGATGGCGGGGGAGCTATCTGCCGTTTTGCCAATATCTCTTGACTGACTTTCAGCTCCAGCAGATTGCTCCGCGCGTCCATGCGGATGAGGTCGCCGTTTTCCACCTTGCCCAGCAGACCGCCTGCCAAGGCCTCCGGCGTGCAGTGAATAGCGAAAGGCACCTTGCCTGACGCGCCGGACAACCGCCCGTCCGTGACCAAGCCAACCTGATAGCCCTGATCCATCAGGATCGACAGGAAGGTGATCAGTTTGTGCAGCTCCGGCATTCCGTTGGCTCGTGGCCCTTGAAAGCGCAGCACCGCCACCAAGTCGCGCTGCATCTGCCCGGCTTTGAAGGCTTGCTCCAGCTCAAGCTGGCTGTGGAAGACCATCGCCGGAGCCTCGACGCAGGTGTTTTCGCCGTCCGCCAGAGCAGATATCTTCATGATCGCCCGGCCCAAGTTGCCAGACAGCAGCTTGATGCCGCTGACCGCAGCGAACGGTTTCTCCAGCGCGGCGATGATGGCCGGATCGCGGCTCTGCTCCGGCCCGGCCTGCCAGACCGCTTTCCCTTCTACCAACACCGGCTCTTCTACATATCGGCTAAAGCCCAGCCCGGCCACAGTCTGCACGTCTTCATGGAGAAAGCCGCCAGCCAGCAGCTCACGGATGAGCAGGGCCATGCCGCCAGCCTGCTGGAAGGAGTTGATGTCGCCGGAGCCGTTGGGATAAATGCGCACCAAGAGCGGCACAGCGGCGGACAGCTCGGCGAAATCGTCCCAGTCAATCAGAATTCCGGCGGCCTTGGCAATGGCGACCACGTGCATGGTTTCATTGGTTGAGCCGCCGGTTGCCAGCAGGCCAACCATCGCATTGACCACTGCCTTTTCGCTGATCACCTCAGCCAGCGGCGTGTAGTCATCACCAAGATGGGTGAGCGCGGCGACGCGGCGGGCCGAGGCCTTTGTCAGTGCCTCGCGCAAGGGCGTGTCGGCATTGACAAAGGACGCTCCCGGCAGATGCACGCCCAGCATTTCGGCCATGAGCTGGTTGGAATTGGCCGTGCCGTAAAAGGTACAGGTGCCGGGGCTGTGATAGGCCCGCAGCTCCGAGGCAAGCAGCTCATCCTGCCCGGCCTGACCTTGGGCGAAACGTTCGCGCACCTGGTTCTTCTCGCGGTTGCTGATGCCAGAAGTCATCGGGCCAGCAGGAACAAGTAGCATCGGCAGATGGCCGTATTGCAGCCCGCCCATGAGC
>JAGIXO010000193.1 GCA_026122915.1 Candidatus Electronema nielsenii
GCTTTTCCCAGCGACGGTAGAGCCGGACGACATTCTGTTGCGCGGCCTCTAACTCCTGCCAACATTCAGCTAATTTGGCCGGATCAGCAACGATTTCACGCTCGTGCATTCTGGCCTCAAGCGTCTCTTGCATCGTTTCAGCAACAAGAATGCTTTCCTCCATCAGATCATACTCGCGCTGATCCTTGTAGGAAAGTTTTTTCGCGGCGGTCTTGTTCTCTTTTGTCAGAGTTGCTGATTTTCCGTTTCCCTGCGACTGTTTTTTTTCTTCCGCAGGAGCTAAAGATTTCAGCCATTGTCCGTAATCAGCAAAAAGAGAAGCCTTGCCTTTGCCGTCAAAGCCCAGCACCTGATCGCAGATGCGGTCGAGCATGAAGCGGTCGTGAGTGACAAGAACCAATGCGCCGGGAAATTCGCTCAGACTTTCCTCCAGCACATCAAGGGAAGGAATATCGAGATCATTGGTCGGCTCATCTAAGAGCAGCACATCCGCAGGCTGGCGCATGAGCGCGGCGATGAGAATACGAGCCTGTTCGCCGCCAGAAAGTCGCGCCACCGGCGTTTCAAGCTGATCCGGGCGGAAAAGGAAACGTTTGGCCCAAGAAACCACATGAATCGGTCTGTCCTGATACAGGATAGAATCGCCGTCCGGGGCTAAGGCGCGGCGCAAGGTCTGCTTTTGATCCAACTGCTCTCTGCGCTGATCAAAATTAACAATGCGGAGTTTGTCCGCCACCTTGACCGTGCCGCTGTCCGGCTTCAACCCGTTGTCGCTGGCAGCAGCGGAGAGAATCTGCATCAAGGTTGATTTACCGCAGCCGTTCCGTCCCAGCAGGCCCAAGCGGGTGCCGGGCGAGAGCGTCAAGTCAAGATTGCTGAACAGCGGCTTGCCGCCAAAGCTCTTGCTGATGCCAGTCGCGGTCAGCAGCTTGCGCGTCTTACGCTCGGTGGCATCAAAGGCAATATCCACTTTGCCCACGCGATTGCGGTTTTTAACCTCAACCAGATCGTCCTGAAGCTGATAAGCCGCATCCTTACGGGCTTTTGCCTTGGTGCCTCTGGCTTTCGGCCCGCGACTGAGCCATTCGTTTTCCCGCCGCACCTTGTTGGCTAAACGCTCTTCCTGCTCCTGCTGCCCGGCAAGGAAGATTTCCCGTTTTTCAAGAAAGGCTGAATAGTTACCATTGACCTGCAACGTGCCGTCTGGGTAAGCGGCAGACAGCTCAATCACCCGGCTGACTGTGTTTTCGAGAAAGCGGCGGTCGTGGCTGATCATCAGGAAAGCGGCTGGACTTTCCGGCAGGGAAGCGTTGAGCATCTTCTCCAGCCAGAGTATGCCTTCCAAATCCAGATGGTTGGTCGGCTCGTCCATCAGCAGCAAATCAGGCCGGACGATCAGAGCGCGGCAGATCGCCAGCCGCTTGCGCCAGCCACCGGAAAGCAGCCGCGCCGGACAGTCGGGATCGGTGAATTCAGCCCGACTGAGAAGAGCCTGCGCCCGGCTTGTCCGCTCGGCAGGCTCCAGATGCAGGCCATCAATCGCCGCGCAGAGGTTGTCGGTGCAGCTCTTATCCTCGGCAAAAGTATCCTCTTGGGCGAGAAAGCTGCTGCGAACATGCCGCTGCCGGAAAATGTCGCCGCTGTCCGCGTCAGTCAGGCAGCCGAGGATTTTCAGCAAAGTAGATTTGCCGGAACCATTCGGCCCGATGAGACCAATGCGGTCGCCCTCAGCAATGGACAGATTGACCGAGGAAAAGAGGCTCTGCGCCCCGAACGCTTTGCCGAGTTCACGGCAGGAAAGAAGATCAGCCATTTAGATATGTTCCGCTTCAGGCTCAACGGCCTTGGGACAGGAGCCAAGCCATTCAATTCATAAAAGGAGTAGAAAAGACATGCTGCCGGGCAGAGATATGCAAAGCAGCCGGGAGGCATTATAGCATGGCAGGGCAGCCGAAGCGAGTTTTTTGGGCAGGAGGCGCGCTTGCTCCCGCGCTGCTGCGCCCTTGCTTCAGAATCAGCGGATTCTAATCCCGGTCTCAATAAGGTGTTTGATGAACGGATTGTCCGCAGTGAATTCCTCTGGCGTATAGTATTTAAAACTTA
>JAGIXO010000194.1 GCA_026122915.1 Candidatus Electronema nielsenii
CCTCGCCCAGTTCAGCAGGCCGCCTACGGCGATGATCTCCCGGTGCCGCTGGGACAGCTCGCAGCGGGCCTGCACAGCCCTGCCGCCGATTTCCACGGTGATCATCTCCGCCCCTGCCAGCACTGCCTCGCGCAGGCCGCGAATCACCATCTCCGCGCCCTGTTCAATCCGGTCGTAGTCGTCGGGATCAGCAAAGGTCAGCGGCACGATGCCGAAGTTGATCAGGTTGGCCTTATGGATGCGGGCGAAGCTCTTCACCAGCTTCATCTCCACGCCGAGATAGCGCGGAGCCAAGGCCGCGTGCTCGCGGCTGGAGCCTTGGCCGTAGTTGTCGCCGCCGATCACCGCGCCAGCAAAGCCTTCGGCCATCGTCGCCTGCATGTCGCGGGCAAAGCTGTCCGTGATCTGCGAGAAGACGTATTCGCTGATCGCCGGGATGTTGCTGCGCAGGGGCAGAATCTTGGCTCCGGCAGGCATGATGTGGTCAGTGGTGATGTTGTCGGCCAGCTTGAGCACGACCTTGCCTTTCCATGTCTCCGGCAGCGGTGCGAAGTTCGGGAACGGGGCGATGTTCGGCCCGCGCACAATCTCCACCTTCGCGCTTGCCTCCGGCGGCAGCGGCGGCTCGATGCGCTCGTCGCCGGGCAGATAGCTCTCCGGCAGAGTGAAGGTCGGATACTCGCCCAGATCACGCGGATCAGTGATCACGCCTTTGATTGCCGAAGCAGCGGCCACTTCCGGGCTGCACAGATAGACCAGATCGCCCTTGTTGCCGGAGCGGCCAGGGAAGTTGCGCGAGAAGGTGCGCAGGGAGATCATGTTGCTGGGCGGTGCTTGGCCCATGCCGATGCAGCCCAAGCAGCCGGACTGATGGATGCGCGCTCCGGCCTTGAGCAGCGGCAGCACCCCGCCTTCCGCGACCAGATTTTGCAGAGCTTGACGGCTGCCCGGATTGACCTCAAAGCTCACGTCCTGATGCACCCAGCGGCCTGCCATGATCTTCGAGACCGCTGTCAGGTCGCGCAGGGAGGAGTTGGTGCAGGAGCCGACTAAAACCTGCGCCACCGGCCTGCCAGCCACCTCGCGCACCTTAACCACGTTGTCCGGCGAGGACGGGCAGGCGATCATCGGCTCCAGCGTGGACAGGTCAATCTCCAGCACCTTATCGTATTCCGCGTCCGCGTCGGCGCTCAATTCGTGCCAGTCCTGCTCGCGGCCCTGCGCGGCCAGATACTTGCGCGTCTGCTCATCAGACGGGAATACCGAGGTGGTCGCGCCCAGCTCCGCGCCGAAGTTAGTGATGGTCGCCCGGTCGGTGAGGCTCAGTTCCGCCACACCCGGCCCGAAATACTCCATGATATAGCCCACACCGCCCTTGACCGTGAGCTGGCGCAGCACCTCCAGCAGCACGTCGCGGGCCGCCACCCAAGGCCGCAGCGCACCGGTCAGCTTGATGCCGTAAATCTTCGGCATGATCATGTAGAAGGGCTTGCCTGCCATTGCCATCGCCACATCCAAGCCACCCGCACCAATAGCCAGCATTCCCAAGCCGCCGCCAGTGGGCGTGTGCGAGTCAGAGCCAAGCAGGGTCTTGCCCGGAATGCCAAAGCGTTCCAGATGCACCTGATGGCAGATGCCGTTGCCCGGCGGCGAGTAGTGCAGGCCAAACTTGCGGGCCGTGCCTTGCAGGAAGATGTGGTCGTCGGCGTTCTTGAAATCGGACTGGAGCATGTTGTGATCCACATAGCTCACCGACAGCTCAGTCTGCACACGCGGAATGCCGATGGCCTCGAACTCCAAGTAGGCCATCGTGCCGGTCGCGTCTTGGGTCAGGGTCTGGTCAATGCGGATGCCGATCTCCGCTCCCTTTTTTAGCTCGCCTTCAACGATATGCGCGGCGATGATCTTTTCTGCAACAGTGTGTCCCATAACTCTATCTCCTTGCAACAGAGTGAAAAATACTGAAGCGCATTCAGCGCGGATATGCTGCGCCCATTAAAACTGATTGGGCAAAAAAAAGCCCCGAAAAAATCGAGGCGGAGGGGGAGGGGGAGATGCAAAATATAGCTAAAGCAATATAAAATAACTATGATGTA
>JAGIXO010000195.1 GCA_026122915.1 Candidatus Electronema nielsenii
CCCTTGCCGACCAGCATCAGCGTGGGAGCTTTCTTGTCCTCGCTGCCTTGATAGCGAAGAACCACCAGCTTAGGCGGCTGCGCAGAGCCTTGGCTCACACCGATCAGGCCGCCCATACCGAGCTTGCGCATCTCCGGCTTATTGATGATCGTGCATTCGAGGCCGTGCTCTTTAGCCAGCTTCTCACCGAATTCGGCAAAGCGTTTGGGAGTCCAGACATTGCCCGGCTCATTGGCCATATCGCGGGCTGTACAAGCGGCCTTAGCCGCTCGCTCGCCCCGGTGTAGCCCCTGCTTGACTGCATCTTGATCAAGGTTTCCGGCGTGAAGAGCCATTGCTTCAATCTTGACAACCGGCTCGTCGTCCTTCTTCTTGCTCTTGTAACGGTCAAAGCGGTAGCTGCCGAGCAGCAGGCCCTCGCTGACACACTCAGTCAAGTCTGCATCAGATAGACCGGTCTTTTCCGGCAGCACAGCGAGCAGATTCTTCACTTTTAGGGCAGCAGCTTGTCGCGCTGCTGTACCCGCTGCCAGCCGGATTTGCTCGCGCAGGGTATCAGCCTGCACATCTTCACTCATTTTGCCGAGACCAACCGCCAGCACTCGGCCTGCGGCTAAGTTGTGCTTGATGTCCTTGCTCGCGGCAGCTGGATAGAAGAGGAAGGTTTCACCTTTCTTGCCAGCAAAGTCGCCGTTCTTCCAGGCGTACTTGATGTTCCGCCGCAGCACCTTGCAGGGACACATCACGGCATTGCCCCCGGTCTCTTTAAGGAAATAAACCAGCAGATCACCTTCAAACAGCTCCACGTCTTCTTTGTTCAGCTCAATCTTCATGCGTGCATCCTCTGTGTGGAAAAGTTAATCGCGCTCCGGCTGACCGGGAGCCATTATACTCTGTTCAGCCAATTGGCAAAATAGTTCATTTCGGTTAGGATACAGGGAATTGTGAAAATAATCACCCACGGAGATCGATCATGCTTTTGGAGCTTATTCTTGCTTGCTGCTTGTCTGTCCTTATTTCTGCCTGCTGTAGCCTACTGGAGGCCGCACTCTATTCTCTGCCGCTCAGTCGGATTGAGATGATGGCTGAGGAACACGCGTCCGCAGCAACGGTGCTGAGAAAGCTAAAAAGCAACATCGACCAGCCCATTGCTGCTATCCTCACCCTGAACACCATTGCTAATACAATGGGAGCCGCAGTAGCAGGGGCAGCAGCAGCAGCGGTGTTCGGCGAGGATGTACTGATCTGGTTTTCTGCCTTCTTCACCTTGGTCATCCTCTTGTTCTCAGAAATTCTGCCGAAGACCATTGGCGTTGCCTTTAACACCTCGCTGGCACCGTACATCGCCCAGCCCCTCCGACTGATGGTCTTCTTGCTCAAGCCGATGATCATGATCGGCCAAGCTGTGACCCACCTTGTCCCCAAGGCTGCTGAATACACCGTTTCTGCTGAGGAGTTGATTACCATAGCTCGCCTGAGTCGTAGTTCAGGAGAGATAGGTGCGGAACAAGAGATAGTGATCACGAACATCATTGCCCTGCGTCGTAAATGCGTGCGGCAAGTGATGACTCCGCGCACCGTGACTTTCACCATGAGCGGTGACACCACTGTTGCCGAAGCAGTGCGGTTAGAGGAGCGATTGCGGGTACACAGTCGGGTGCCAGTCTGCGGTACAGACAGCGACGACGTGATCGGCATTGTCCACAGCTACGAGGTAATGGAGGCATTAGCCATAGGCAATGCTCAGTTACGGTTAGCTGAACTCATGCGTCCGGCGCATTTCGTCCCAGAGATTGCACCATTAGACAAGGTGATGCTGGAGTTCTTTGAACGGCGGCAGCATCTCTTTGTGGCGGTAGATGAGTACGGTGGCGTGACTGGTGTGATCAGCTTGGAAGACATCATTGAGGAGATTATAGGCCGGGAGATCATGGATGAATCGGACAGGACAGGCAATCTGCGGGCTTGGGCAAGAGCGCAGAAGAATGGGACAGTGACACAGGAAGTGGAATAGCCCTCCTGCATAAGCCGGGCAGGCACAGGGGTCCGCCCCTTGTATCTTTCCCATTGTGGTGGTTAGC
>JAGIXO010000196.1 GCA_026122915.1 Candidatus Electronema nielsenii
TTGTTGCCAAGATGAATCAGGTTGTGGGTGCGCAGATTCTCGTTGTACAGCGAGGAGATGGCAGTCTCTGGATTGTAAGTCATGAGCAGGTCAATGGTCTGCTCATTCAGAATGTCCTTCTGCGCCTCCAAGGTCTGAATGATCTTGGTGATGAAGTTGTCTAAGTGCTGGAGACCAAAGGTGGTTGCAATCAGATCACGAAAGAAGGATTCTGACAGCCGATGCACGGTAGAAGGAATGTCTTCGTCATCCCAGAGCGGGCGGTATTTGGTCAGCAGCACTTAGACAACTTCATCACCAAGATCATTCAGACCTTGGAGGCGCAGAAGGACATTCTGAATGAGCAGACCATTGACCTGCTCATGACTTACAATCCAGAGACTGCCATCTCCTCGCTGTACAACGAGAATCTGCGCACCCACAACCTGATTCATCTTGGCAACAAGGGCTTTAATCTGATGCTCTTAGCCAATGACGCTATGCCGGTGCCGCCTGCCTTTATCATCACCACGGAGATATTCCGCTGCTGGCAGGCAGTGCAGGGCTTCACCAAGGCAAAAGAGGAGTTCATGCAACGGGTGCGGGCCTCAATCACCGCCTTGGAAGAGCAGACAGGCCGCAGCTTTGGCTCGCCTGACAAGCCGCTGCTGCTTTCAGTGCGCTCTGGTGCGGCCATTTCTATGCCTGGCATGATGGCCACCATTCATAATGTGGGCCTGAACGAGGATTTGCTGGAGGAATTATCAGCTAACCACCCGGAGCAAGAGTATTTCCTGTGGGACAACTACCGCCGCTTTCTTCAGTCGTGGGCAATGGGCGAGGGCATGGGCCGCGAGGAGTTTGGCAGCCTGATGAACGCGCACAAGAAACGCTACAATGTCCGCCTGAAGCGCGAGTTTTCTCCGCCGCAGATGCGCGAGTTAGCCTTAGAGTACCGTAATGCTTTGCGGCGGCACGGGTGCAGTGCGCCAGAAGACCCTTGGTTGCAGCTCATTCGGGCGGTGGAAATGGTGCTGGAGTCGTGGAGCACCCACAAGGCCCGCCAGTACCGTCACTTGATGGCGGTCTCTGATGACTGGGGTACCGCAGTGATTGTGCAGGCGATGGTCTATGGCAACCGCAGCCTTCAGTCGGGCAGCGGCGTGCTCTTCACCGCCCACCCTTACCGCAAGGTGCGACGGGTGGCACTTTGGGGCGATTATGCTGTCAGTGATCAGGGCGAGGACATCGTTTCTGGCTTAGTCACCAGCTACCCGATCTCTGTTGAGCAGGCGGAATTAGACGGACGTTCTGTTGAGCAGGCTTTGGAGAGCCGCTTTCCCAAAATTTACGAGCGTCTGCTCAGTATTTCCCGCGATCTGGTTTATACCAAAGAATGGAATCCGCAAGAGATCGAGTTCACCTTTGAAGGGCCGGAGCCAGAGCAGCTTTACATCCTCCAAACCCGTGACATGATCACGATCAAGAAGAAGGAGCACTTCCGGGTCTTTGAGGAATCAGAGTCGCAGCAGGCAGCGATTCTGGGAAAAGGTATTGGTGTAAGCGGCTCGGCTCTGTCTGGGCTGGCAGTCTTCACCGATGAGAACATCCGCCAGTTGCGCATCGAGCAGCCAGAGGTGCCGTTGATTCTCATTCGTCAGGACACTGTGCCAGAGGACATCCGCGAAATTTCCATGACTGACGGCCTGCTGACTGCACGTGGTGGTCAGACCTCGCACGCCTCGGTGGTGGCCACTCGTTTAGAGAAAACTTGCGTGGTGGGCTGCCGTGATCTTCAGGTCTTTGAAGATAAAGAACAGGCCCATATTAATGGGTTCCGCATCAGCTTCGGCGACCCGGTCTCCATTGACGGGCGCAGTGGTCTCTTTTTACGAGGAATGCACCCCGTGCGGGAAGAAGTGCATATTTTGCCGCTGTAAGCAAAAAATACCTTGACTCTCATGCCGTATAGTGGTTATCTTGCCGCAGAAAGTTGTTTTTACATTAACAAACGGAGGAAGAAGAAAATGGGGAAAATGAAAACGCTCTTTGGGATGACTGCTGCCGTGCTGCTGGTTGTGTCGCT
>JAGIXO010000197.1 GCA_026122915.1 Candidatus Electronema nielsenii
CTCCGCTTCAGTTTAATCGCCGCCGTCTATAACATGGATGGAGTTAAAAATTGTTGGTGGATGACTTATGCAAGAGGTCTATTCGTCTGTGCAAAACAAATCCTTTGTTTGCACAGACGGCGCAATAGCGGTTTACCGCCGCTCTCTCTCATCGCAACGTTGCCAAAGACCTCCCAATAGAGTATTGTTTCCTCCCATTGCAGACAGCCGAATCAGGCGGCTCTTTCCGAACCGACAGCCAGGGACAGCAATGGACATCCAACCGAGCAAAAAAACAAAGTTTATTTTCATCACCGGCGGCGTTCTCTCCTCCCTCGGCAAAGGGCTGGCCGCAGCCTCCATCGGCGCGCTGCTGGAAAGCCGGGGCATGACCGTGACCTTCCAGAAGCTTGATCCGTATATCAACGTGGATCCGGGCACCATGAACCCCTTCCAGCACGGCGAGGTCTATGTCACCGACGACGGCGCGGAGACTGATCTCGACATGGGCCACTATGAGCGCTACACCAACGCGATCATGGGCCGGATCAACAACTACACATCCGGGCGGATTTACTACTCGGTGATCATGAAAGAGCGGCGCGGCGAGTATCTCGGCGGCACAGTGCAGATGATCCCGCACATCACCGACGAGATCAAACGGGCGGTGATGCAGCTGGACGGCATGGCCGACGTGGCGATTGTCGAAATCGGCGGCACAGTCGGCGACATCGAAGGTCTGCCCTTCATCGAAGCCATCCGCCAGCTGCGCGGCAACTTGAGCCGGGACTATTCGCTCTTCATTCATCTGACCTTGGTGCCGTTCATCAAGACTGCGGGCGAGATCAAGACCAAACCCACGCAGCATTCGGTGAAAGAGCTGCTGGCCTCAGGCATTCAGCCGGATATTCTTATCTGCCGCACCGAAACACCCTTGGACGCAGGCGTGAAGAAGAAGATCGCCCTGTTCTGCAATATCGAAGCTGAAGCGGTCTTCACAGCGGTTGATGTGGACAACATCTACGAGCTGCCGCTGCGCCTGCATGAAGAGGGCGCAGACCACCGCATCCTGCAAAAGCTCGGCATCTGGACCGGCGCGCCGAACATCAGGCCGTGGCAGGATTTGGTCGCGCGGAGCAACAATCCGTCCCGCAGCGTGATCATCGGCATCACCGGCAAATACGTGGAGCTGAAGGAAGCCTATAAAAGCCTGCACGAAGCCTTGATGCACGGCGGCCTGGCCTGCAATGCCAAGGTGGAGCTGCGCTACATCGCGGCGGATGATTTGGAAAGCAGCGGCTCGATGGACGAGCTGCAAGGCTGCGACGGCATCCTCGTGCCGGGAGGCTTCGGCAGCCGGGGCACTGAAGGCAAAATCAGGCCATCCGTCATGCCAGAGAAAACAAAGTGCCGTTCTTCGGCATCTGCCTTGGAATGCAGCTGGCGGTGGTGGAATTCGCCCGCAGCGTTGCCGGTCTGGAAGGCGCGGATTCTGTGGAGCTAAATCCGGCGACCGCGCATCCGGTCATCTATCTGATGAAGGAATGGTTTGATTTCCGCAGCGGCAAGACTGAGACGCGGGACGAGAACTCGAACATGGGCGGCACTTTGCGGCTGGGCGCGTATCCCTGCGTTTTGAAAGAGGGCAGCTTCGCGCACGCGGCCTACGGACAGGCGGAGATCAGCGAGCGGCACCGTCACCGCTATGAGTTCAACAACGCGTACCGTGAACGGCTGGAAAAAGCCGGGCTGCTTCTCAGCGGCACCTCGCCGGACAACAGCCTGGTGGAAATCGTCGAACTGGCCGATCATCCGTGGTTCCTCGGCTGCCAGTTTCACCCGGAGTTCAAGTCCAAGCCCATGCATCCGCATCCGCTCTTCAAGGCGTTCATCACGGCTTCTTTGCACAGCAAGGCGCAGTCATGAGCAAGCTCAAGGTGGTCACTATTGACGGCCCGTCCGGCGTGGGCAAATCCACGGTCAGCCGCAAGGTGGCCGCCGGGCTGGGCTGGACCTATCTGGACACCGGCGCGATGTATCGGGCTGTCGGCTTTCAGTGCGACC
>JAGIXO010000198.1 GCA_026122915.1 Candidatus Electronema nielsenii
TCTCAGCGAAGAGCACAAAGGCCACAGCCTGAAGAGCGGCGGTGCGCTTAAGGATATTGCCCCGACCCTGATGAGCCTGCTGGGGCTGGAGCAGCCGGTGGAGATGGAAGGGGAAACCTTGATCGCACAATAACAGAGGGAGCAGGGCTGCTGTTACAGTCCTGCTTGAGAAGAAATGCCTTTTGAAAATTTGCTGAATATCTCAGTCAAGAAAGATTGGGTTGACTATCTTTCTGCCATGCTAACTGCCATGCTAACACCGACTGTGGCGATATTTGGTTTGTATATTGGCTATAGACAATGGCGCACAGAGGAAGCGAAACTCAGGCATGAGTTGTTTGAGAAACGGTATAAGCAGTTTGATGCTGTTGTGAAGTTTGCATTTTCAACTATGTCTCAAAGTATTAAAGCTGATGAAGAATATCCGACATATGAGGCAGGAGATAAACTTTGGTTTGAAATTGCGGGAATGCGATTTATTTTCAACTTGGAGATAGAGCAGTATGTCCGCACGCATATAATTGAGCCATACGAAGAAATTGACCTGCTCCGCTCAAATTATAACCGGATGGCACTGGCAGAAGAACACCAGAATAATGCGGCCAGCCAACGTACGATCAAGAAAAATTTGCTGAAAAATTTGCAAACATTTCAAGAAAAGACTCTTGAATACATGCAGCTTCAGCAGCCTTCTGTTTTTAAAAGGCTGCGGCAACATTTAGCAGCCCTTTGGGAGAAAATACAGAAGGCAGCGGAGTGACTTCATTCTTGTCAAAAAAGAGTGGCGGCGCACTCAAGGATATATTTATTGCCAAAGTGGAAGCGGTCTTGGCAAGAAAAAGCTGAATCAATTGCCAGCAAGCTGCCATCAACGTTAATCAGCTCCAGAAACGAAGAGAGATGAACTACATCAGCACACGGGGCGGCATTGCGCCCATTGCCTTTGATCAGGCTGTCATGATGGGCTTGGCGCGGGACGGCGGCCTGCTGCTGCCCGAACGCCTGCCCTCAATTGAACCAGCTCTGCTCAATGCTTGGCAGACTCTTTCGTATCAGAACCTGGCCTTAGAGGTACTCTCGCTGTTTACCGGCGACATGCCGCGTGCTGACCTCGATGATCTGATCGACCGGGCTTATAGCAGCTTCCGGCATCCGCAGGTGACTCCCCTGCGCACGACCGGCGACGGCCTCTACATTCTGGAGCTGTTCCACGGCCCGACCTTGGCCTTCAAGGATGTAGCCCTGCAACTGCTCGGCAACCTGTTTGAGTATGAGCTGAAGAAGAGCGGCGGCTTCATGAACATCATCGGTGCGACCTCCGGCGACACCGGCAGCGCGGCCATCTACGGTGTGCGTGGCCGCAAGGGAATCAACATCTTCATTCTCCACCCGCATGGTCGTACCAGCCCGATTCAAGCCCTGCAAATGACCACGGTCACCGACGCGAATGTCTTCAACATTGCCGTGCGTGGCACCTTTGATGATGCGCAGGCTATCGTCAAGACCCTATTCAACGATCTGGACTTCCGCGACACGCACCATCTCGGCGCGGTCAACTCCATTAACTGGGCGCGGGTGCTGGCGCAGGTGGTGTATTACGTCTTTGCGTTCCTCAAGCTGCGCAAGAGCGGCTTTGACTCGGTAGATTTCTCAGTGCCGACCGGCAATTTCGGGGATATCTTTGCTGGCTATGTAGCTAAACGGCTGCTGCCGCAAGGTTGTATCAACCGGCTCATCTTGGCTACCAACGCCAACGATATACTCAGTCGCTTTGTCAATCAGGGTGAGTATGCCATTGCCGGGGCAGTGGTGGCCACCGCCAGCCCCTCAATGGACATCCAGATTGCCTCTAACTTCGAGCGTTACCTCTATTATCTGCACAATGAGGACGGCAGCAGCGTGAAGGCAGAGATGGAGCGTTTCAGCACAACCGGACGGATGAATTTAGCACGTTTTCAAGGGCAGGTACGTCGTGATTTCGCCGCCCGCGCGGTGTCGGAAGAAGAGACCATTGCCACCATCCGCCAGGTCTATGAGGAGCAG
>JAGIXO010000199.1 GCA_026122915.1 Candidatus Electronema nielsenii
AAAAAATAAAAAAATAGCTGACGGCATCAAGAGTTTAAGCGTTTGCGTTGAGACGGTTTTTCAGACGATCTAAAAACTGAAATATTATATGAGCGTCATCTTGGCAATTTCTTAGCTTTTCTGCAACTTGCTTGTTCAGTTATTTTGCTTCGATTTATTTTGAGATAGGTTCTGATCCTGTTCGTCATCATGCCTTAGACAAATCTCACCAGCACTGCCCCGCCGTTTCTACATTCCCTTGACAAACAGAGCGGCTCTTTTTACGATGCTCTGATCACTCTTTCCAGCAAACAAATTAGTCAACAGCACTCTTCTCTTCTACAGGCAAGGGGCAAATGCCGCTTGGCCCAACTGACAACAGCCCATGAAAGGAATTATCCTCGCAGGCGGCTCAGGCACTCGCCTGTACCCGCTAACCCAGGTGATCAGCAAACAGCTTATCCCGGTCTATGACAAGCCGATGATCTATTACCCGCTGTCTGTGCTGATGTTGGCGGGCATTCGCGATATATTACTGATCTCTACCCCAGAAGACCTGCCCCGCTTCACGCAGCTCTTTGGTGACGGCAGCCAGCTTGGCTTGAATATCTCCTACGCCGAGCAGCCTAAGCCGGAAGGACTGGCGCAGGCCTTTATCATCGGCAAACCTTTTATCGGTAGATCAGCAGTGTCCTTGGTGCTGGGGGACAATATCTTTTTCGGTAACGGCTTTCAAGAGATCGTCAAGCGATGCAGCAAGCTCAAACAAGGTGGCATTGTCTTTGGCTATCTCGTTAAAGACCCAGAACGCTACGGGGTGGTTGAATTTGATGCAGAGCGGCGAGTGGTGGGGATTGAGGAGAAACCCTCGCAGCCCAAATCGCGCTATGCTGTGCCGGGCTTGTATTTCTACGACAATAGCGTAGTTGAGATCGCCTCAAACATCAAGCCCTCGCCGCGTGGTGAGCTGGAGATTACGGATGTCAACCTTGCGTATCTCAGGCAGGGTATGCTGAAGGTGGAGCTGCTCGGGCGTGGCTTCTGCTGGTTGGACACGGGTACGCATGAATCGCTCCAGCAAGCGGCCAGCTATGTGCAGGCGGTGCAGGATCGGCAGGGGCTGAAGATCGCCTGCTTAGAGGAGATTGCCTATCGGCTCGGTTACATTGATGCAGAGCAGGTGGAGCGCATGGCCAAGCCGATGTTGAAGAATCAGTACGGGCAATACTTGATGTCCATCTTGAGCGAGGAGGGCGGGAAGCCATGAAGCTGCTGATCACTGGCGCAGGAGGGCAATTGGGTCAAGATTGTGTGCGTCTGATGCGCAACCGACACGACATCTGCGCTCTGACCTCAACGCAACTGAACATTACTCAAGCCGATGCTGTGCGGCATACGGTGCAAGAGGTTCTGCCTGATGTGGTTATCAACTGTGCGGCCTACACCGCAGTGGATGCCTGCGAGACCGAGCAGAACTGCTGCATGGCCGTCAATGCCCACGGTGTAGCGAATATAGCCGATGCCTGCGACGAGTCTGGCTGCCGCTTGATTCATATCTCCACCGACTATGTCTTTGACGGCGCGAAACCAGTGCCGGAACCCTACACCGAGGAAGATGCGGTTGCGCCGATCTCTGCTTATGGCCGGAGCAAATTAGCCGGTGAAGAGGCCATTGCCGCCCGGATGGAGGATTATCTCATCCTGCGCACAGCTTGGCTGTATGGCATTGGCGGCAAGAACTTCCTCAAGACCATGCTGCGCTTGGCGATGGCTGATCCAAAGCGCATGATCAAGGTGGTGAACGACCAGTTCGGCTCATTAACATGGACCATGACATTAGCTATGCAGATCGAGCAGGTAGTAGCCTCTGATCTGACCGGCATAGCCCATGCCACGGCGGAAGGACACAGTACGTGGTATGCTGGGGCAAAGTATTTCTTAGAAGCTATGCAGGTGGAGTTCTCTTTAGCTCCCTGCACTACCGCTGAATATCCCACCCCAGCAAAGCGGCCTGCTCACTCCATCCTTGAGAACAGCCGCCTAAAGGAGCATGGCCTCAACGT
>JAGIXO010000002.1 GCA_026122915.1 Candidatus Electronema nielsenii
TCAAACTTGACGTTCCCCCACTGACGGGGAAAGCTGGCCGCTATTTTTTCGTATTGCTCACGTGTTATTTCCATGAGCCATGGAATAACCAAAAATTTTACGTCGATCAATTAGTGTTAACAGGCCTTAGAATTCAATTCCCTTCTGCGCCTTGATTCCTTGTCGGTAGGGGTGCTTAACCTCCCGCAGCTCGGTGACTAAATCAGCAGCCTGCATGAGCTGTTCTCCAGCTCCTCGGCCCGTAACTACCACATGCACAGACGGCCTGCGTCGCGCCAGCACGTCTAAGATTTCCTGTTCAGACAGCATATTATACCTGACCAAGTAGGTCAGCTCGTCCAAAACTATCAGCTGATGTCTTCCTTCGGCGATGATCTTTTGTACCAGTTCCCAGCCTTCACTGGCAGCAGCGGCATCTTTTTCCAGATCATCGGATTTCCAAGTGAAACCACGGCCCATCACATGAAAGTCGAGCAAATCGGCAAAACGCTCTACTGCGGTCAGCTCGCCGTACTTCCAGCTGCCTTTGATGAACTGAATAAAGCAAACCCGGTGGCCGTGACCGAGAGAACGCAAGGTCAAGCCAAGGGCGGCAGTGGTCTTGCCCTTGCCGTTGCCGGTATAGACTATCAATAGGCCTTTTTGTCCGTTTTCACTCATCGTGTGTTTCCTTGTTCCGGTCTCTGTCCGGCAGGGTACAGAGCAATATTTCCTCGCTCAGGGCTGCTCCTTGGACAAGATGTACACATTTTGTGGATTCTTTAGCAGGAAAACAGCTGGGATATGCGACACAGGTAAAGACTGCCCGGTCATTGACCGCAGCCAGAATACATGGTATTTTCACCAATAGAAAAATAACAGGCAGGCTGTCGGGTTTCCGCTGCCGCTTTTCGCTGCGGGCAGCGCAGGGCGTACAGTAAATCTTTTACTCTTCCGATGCAATATCTATGATTCTCTTTTGTGAGGAATGCGGACAGCGGAATAGCATCACCCTAAGCCCGGCTCTGATTGAAACCAACAGCTTCACCTGCCAGTTCTGCCGATTCAAAAGCCCTTTTCCCTTTCTTGATAAAAACAGAAACAGTACCAGTGCCAGCGCGGTCATCAGCTGGCAGCCGGAAGAGCTGCGCCTGCCTCCGTCCTCAGAACAGCAAGAGACTGTTTTCCAGCTAACTTTTGTAATAGATGGCGTTGAGGAACCACAGCTAACGGTTGAGCCGTTTCGCCAGTTTTCCCGCTTAATCACCGTGATAAAAACTGGGCCGGTTTGCTTTACCGTGACGGTTAAGCCGGTGAGCCGAAGCAAAGGACTTCCTCCGGGCCACAGCGTTCCAGCGGTCATTTTTTGTGAAGAACATATCATGAGCTGGGGCACAATAAGTATCGCCCGTGAACAGCAAGAAGAAGTTGCACCAGCAGAAAATGACAGCGTCAAACCAACTGTGGCTGTGCCGCCTGTCGAGCTGAAGAAGATCGACGAAAAAAAGAGCGAAGCACCAAAGCCAGAGCCGGAAGTACATGAGGAAGAAAAAAGAGTACCTCTTGATGGGGAAAGCGGCGGCTTGGCAGAGTCGGATGTCAGCGTTGAAATCCTGCATCAGCAGTTGATGCAATATAAATCCCAGCTCCATCAGGCCCGAACTGCCTCATTTAGGATGCAGAAAGAACTGTCTATCCGGCGACAGGTCATGGATAGTCAAAGCTGCGGCATCCTGTTCATCAGCGTGGAACAGAAAATTCTATATGCGAATCCGGTTTTTCTCAATCGCTGTGACTGCACACTGAACGCAGTACAGACCAAACGACTTGACCAGCTGATTGAACTGACCGAGCCAAACCAGAGCTTAGAAGAAGCACTGCAAGAGGCCGAAGAAAAAGGCAGTTGGCAGGGCAAGGCGGTGCTGCTCCAAGGTGCCCAAGATGAGCAGAAATGCGAGCTGCAACCTTCAGCCCTGTCGATCACCCGCAGCGAGGGTGATGAAGAGGGCAGGGAAAAGGGGTACATCTGCTTGCTTTTCCCGAAGGATAACGAATCAGCTCTCCAACGCTGCACCTTTCCTCCTGCTACCGCAGCTTCAGCCAAGGAAAATCAGCGTACAGGCAGTTTCGGCATAGATGCGCTAACTGGCTTGGCTGATCGTCCTTCGTTTCAGCAGTATCTTGAAGATTCTATTTCGCTGCTCGGCAAGGAATCAGAGGGCGGCATCGCGCTGCTCTACGTTGATCTCGATCATTTCAAGCGCATCAACCGTATTTTTGGCCCTGGCTTCGGCGATAAGATTCTGTGCAGCGTGGCCACGATTCTCAAGAAATGTGCTGACGACGCAGGCGCAGATTTAGTTGCTCGCTTGAGTGGGGATGAATTTGCCATAGTTCTGCCACCACCTGCAAGCCGAGAGCGGGCCAAAAAGCTGGCAGAAAAAATCATGCAGCGTTTCCGCACCCCGGTCAACAATGAAGCCCGTGCTATTCTCATTCGGCCCAGTATCGGCTTCAGCGTTTATCCCGAAGACGGTGGCAGTCCGTTGGAAATCTTGCGTAATGCAGACACGGCAATGGAGGCGGCCAAAGGCGAAGGCGGCAACCGCATCTGCTCGTGGGACAGCGGGATGAAAATCCAAGCGGCAGAAAGTCTCTATCTGGAAAACGACCTACGCAAGGCTGTGGCGGACAACGAGCTGATCAATTACTATCAGCCCCAAGTCAGCCTAACCAACGGCTCCATCTGCGGTATGGAAGCACTCGCCCGCTGGGTGCATCCAGTCAAGGGGATGATTTCTCCGGCAGCCTTCATTCCTATTGCCGAAAACACCGGCCTGATCGAAAAGCTCGGCTTGGACTTAGTACGCAAAGCCTGCGCTCAAGGGAAAAAATGGCGGGACATGGGCTTTAAGAAATTCATCATGCGGTCAACCTCTCTGGTCGGCTGCTGCGACGGCGTGATCTTTACCATCAGATCATGAGCTGCATTGAAAGCACCGGTTATCCGCCAGAAGCATTAGAAGTAGAGTTCACGGAAGGCGTGCTGATTGAGAACATGGATTTCACAGTTGATTTGATCAATAAGCTCCGTGATCAGGGCGTGAAAACAGCCATAGATGACTTCGGTACCGGCTATTCATCTCTCAGCTATCTCCAGCATTTGAAGGTTGATAAAATCAAGATTGACCGCTCCTTTATTACTAATGTCACCACGAACAGGACTGATGCTGCTATCACCTTGGGCATTATCTCCATTGCCAAAAATCTCGGCTTCAAGGTCATCGCTGAAGGTATTGAAACCGAGGAACATCTCTTTTTTCTTCAAAAAAGCCGCTGTGACGAAGGACAAGGCTATCTCTTCAGTATGCCGATTTCGGAAAAAGACATGACCAGCCTGCTGCTGCGTGATTCTAGCGTTGCTCTCAGTCACAAGCGGATGATCGATAAATTTTACTCGGTGCTGGCAACAGACAAACGGAAGTAAGACTCAACCAGCAGTCAACGTCCGCAGTAGCGCAAGCTGGCCAAGTAGCACAGCCACAGCAGTATCCACATGCAGGATTCTGCTGCCCATAGCAAAGGCGGCAAAACCTTGCTCCAAAAAGCAGCTTACTTCGTAGTCATTCCAGCCACCTTCTGGGCCAACCGCAAGAAGAATGCGCTCTTTGCTGTGGGGAAAGACCTCCGGCAGGGTAGGCAGCACGCCGGGATGAGCGAGCAGGCGGCAGCCTTCTAATTCCGGCAGCGCATCTTGAACAAAGACTTTGAAGAGCGGATGGATGCAGACTTCTGGCAGGCGAGTATCGACCGCTGCCTGCGCCAGTCCTTCCAGCAGCCGCTCGCGAATTTTTTCCGGGAGCAGAGCTGGGGAGTAGAAGAAGGATTTCTCCACCTTGGCGGAGCGGAGCAGGTGAATACGCCCTACGCCTATCGTAGCCGCTTGCTTGAGGATGCGCTGGAGCATGATCGGGCGGGGTAGCGCGAGAATCAGTTCCACCGGCGGCACTGGCGACGGCTCTCGGTCAAGTTGCACCGCAAGCGTTACCGCTTCGGCATCAATACTGAGAACAGTTCCTCGGCCTAACTTACCGTTGATCATACCGATACGCAGGCTGTCGTCAACAAGAAGACCAAGCACCTTGCGGATATGCTCGGCCCGAACGTCAGATAGAACCAGCAGACCACCTGTCTGTAGCTCATGTTCTTCAAAAAGGACAAGGTTCATCGTTCTTTTGATGAGAGGAGTTCATTGTGCAGTATATGTACCCAATCTTTCTCAGTATCAGCGGACAACTCTGCGTAGTCATCGGTGGCGGCAGAGTAGCAGAACGTAAAATTCTTTCCTTGCTCGAAGCTGAGGCGCACGTGCGGGTAATCAGTCCGCAGCTGACTGATGTCTTGACCGCTTTAGCGGCTGAAGGACGGATTGACTGGTTGCCGCGCTGTTTTCAGTCGGGCGATCTTGCTGAGGCTCTGTTAGTTTTCGCAGCTACAGACAGCAGGTACGTCAACGAAGCTGTGGCGCGGGCGGCAGCAGCGGGCGGCCAATTAGTCAACATAGCCGACGCGCCGGAGCTGTGCAACTTCCAAGTTCCTGCGGTTGTTCGGCAGGGCGATCTGAGTATTGCTGTATCGACCAATGGCAAAAGCCCAGCCCTTGCCGCCCGGATTAGGAAACAGATAGAAGCTGATTACGGCCCAGAATATGCTGTCCTGCTGGAGCTGCTGGGCCGCATCCGCGAACAGGTGCTGACCGGGATAGCAGACGGCGTGGCGCGAAGAAATCTATTTGAGAATCTGCTGCATGAGGATATACTCGGCTGGATACGAAACGGCCAAGGGGAGCGGTTGCGCAGCCATCTGCGCACAGTGCTGGGGCCGGATGCCAATTTTGACTTTAGTCAGCCGGAAAATAACAGATGAGCCATCTGCTTTTTCAACTCAGCCTTGCAGCCTATCTCGCCGCTGCGGCAGTCTATACCGTCTTCTTCATCAGACAGAAGAAAACGCTCCACACGGTGGCCCGCGTCATCTTCTGCGTCGCCGCTGGACTGCACACTGTCAACATCGCCACTCGCTATATTGAGGCAGAACACACGCCGATCACCAGTATCCACGAGATCATCTCGTTCTTCGCTTGGTCGCTGTCCTGCTGCTATCTTTCTTTTCGCTGGCGTTATGCGGTGAAGAACTTTGGCAGCTTTGCCGTTTTGCTGATCACTACCCTGATGCTGGCCGCCACCGCAGCCCCGCAGGCTATCCTGCCTCTGCCGCCGGAGCTGCGGACTTGGCTGCTGCCGGTTCATGCTTCCATCTCGATTGTCGCTTATGCCTTTCTCTCACTCGCGGCCATTGGCGGTCTGATGTACTTAATTCAGGAGCGGCAGCTCAAGCAAAAGCACTTCGGTTTCTTCTATCACCGCCTGCCCTCGCTGGAGGCATTGGACAACCTTAACCAGCATTGCATCGGCATCGGCTTCCTGTTAATGACCTTGGGCATGAGCATCGGCACGGTCTGGGCCTTCCAACTTGGCGGACACCGAGGCTTGGGCTGGCACCCCAAA
>JAGIXO010000020.1 GCA_026122915.1 Candidatus Electronema nielsenii
TGCCATTTGCTGCAATTTTTCCTTGGATTCTTCTATTAGCCGCAGCTTTTCTTGATAGCTCTCCTCCAGATTGAACAGCTTCTGTTCAGCATCTTTCCGCTTTTGCTCCTCCTGAAAAATTTTCCTTGAGCAATTTAGCAGTAATTTCCTGATGCTTCTCAATGGTCAGCGTGTTGCTACCAGCCTTGTTTTGGTTCCAAGCAAAGGCAATTGGGGCAATCCCGACCGCAGCAGCAACAGCTATGGCTGCTATTGTCACTAAATAGTAAATGGAAGGATTGCTGGAACCCCATGTCAGCCAAGTAATAACCAGTGCGGCGGCGATTACGGCAAACATGGATAGGATGATGAAGACAGCGCATGTCCTGCCGCCATCTAAAGCCTGTCCTCGGCCTCTTGTACGTCGCTCAAGGCACAGCAGCAGGGCAAGAAGGGCTATTGCAGCAGCCGGGGTCCACGGATGCTGAAGAACAGAAAGAGCTTTTTGGATGATTGGAGTCATGGCAAGGTTGCTGTTAGCGCAGGCCGGTAGTGACAGCAGCGTCCGCCACACGCGCAGAGCCGATCAGTGCCGTTGAATTCATTTTGAAAAAGAACAGATGCCGCGTCGCCTACGGCATCTGTTCTGTGCGCCGGGATTACGCAGCTTCCGCCATCATTGCCTGCCGCTCGGCCAGCAGCGGATAGCCCATTGCCTCGCGCTGGGCTACATAATGTTGGGCCACTTGGCGGGCAATGTTGCGAATCCGCCCGATGTAGCGCGTCCGCTCGGCCACGCTGATCGCCTTGCGGGCATCGAGCAAGTTAAAGCTGTGTGAACATTTGAGGCAATAGTCGTAAGCCGGAAGAATCAGATTCTTTTCCACCAGCTTGAGGGCATCGCGCTCGTAGTTGTTGAAGTTGGCGATAAGATCAGTGACATTGGCCTCTTCAAAGTTGAAAGCCGAGAACTCACGCTCCGCTTGGAGGAAGATCTGGCCGTAAGTCACATCCCGATTCCATTGGATATCGTAAACCGATTCCTTCTTTTGGAGATACATCGCCAGTCGCTCTAAACCATAGGTAATTTCCACCGTGACCGGATACAGCTCCAGCGAGCCAGCCTGCTGGAAATAGGTGAATTGCGTCACCTCCATGCCGTCTAACCAGACTTCCCAGCCTAAGCCAGACGCGCCCAACGTGGGCGATTCCCAGTCGTCCTCGACAAAGCGGATGTCATGCTCAAGCAGGTTGAGGCCGAATTCCCGCAGACTACCGAGATACAGCTCCTGAATGTTGCGCAGCGAGGGCTTGATCACCACCTGATATTGATAATAATGCTGAAGGCGGTTAGGGTTCTCGCCGTAGCGACCGTCAGTCGGGCGACGCGAAGGCTGCACGTAGGCCGCTTTCCACGGTTCAGGCCCTAAAGCTTTCAGCAGGGTGGCGGGATGGAACGTACCCGCGCCAACTTCCATATCGTAGGACTGCATGATAACGCAGCCAACCGATGCCCAATATTTGTTCAACGCGGCGATGATGTCTTGAAAATACATGGCGGAGGAACCTCCTGCTGGTTAAAATTGACGGTCTGTACAGCGTGCTTGTGTGTGCAGCACAGTATTATGGTCTTTTTCCCCCTTTGTCAATTATGATCCCACTGCTCTTACCGTCCGCTGTCAGGCGCATCCTCCGTGAAAGCTGCACTATCGCCGTGGTTGGTCTTTCTCCAAACTCGGAACGGCCCAGCCATCAGGTGGCTCGATATCTACAAAAAGCTGGTTATCGCATCATTCCGGTGAATCCCGGCCAGAGCGAAATTCTTGGCGAGTCGTGTTATCCTGATCTGCGCTCGGTGCCGGTGAAAATTGATGTGGTTGATATCTTCCGTCGCTCGGAGGATGTGGAGCCAATTGTCCGCGAGGCAATCGCCGTCGGTGCGAAGGTGATCTGGATGCAGCAGGGTATAGTCAACGAGACAGCGGCGCGGTTGGCCGAAGAAGCCGGACTGATTGTGATCATGGATCGTTGCCTGAAGATCGAGCTGGAGCAACTGCGCGGCTCGCTTTCCCGTTGCCCACTGCCGCCATCTGGCGTATAGTTTTCCGGTGATCAAATTTTTCTTCGCTTGACCCAAAAAGGAGGCAGGACAGCATGAAGGTCGTGGCATTCAACGGCAGTGCACGTAAAGGCGGCAACACCGAGACACTGATCAGCTATGTGTTTGAAGAGCTGGAAAAGGAAGGCATTGAGACCGAATTAGTCAATCTGGCCGGGCTGCACCCGCACGGCTGCATCGCCTGTTACCAGTGCTTTGCCAACAAGAATCGCCGCTGCGCGGTGACGACCGATTGTATCAACGACTGCATCGAAAAAATGGAGGCAGCGGATGGCATAATTCTCGCCTCGCCCACCTATTTTGCCGATATGAGTTCTGAGCTGAAGGCCCTGATCGACCGCAGCGGCATGGTTTCGCGGGCTAATGGTGACATGCACCGCCGCAAGGCCGGGGCAGCAGTAGTGGCCTGCCGTCGGAGTGGAGCTATTCACGTTTTTGATTCCATCAACCATTTCTTCACCATCGGCCAGATGATTATTGTTGGCTCTTCTCACTGGAACATCGGCATGGGCCGGGAAAAAGGCGAGGTCGCCGCTGATACCGAAGGTGTGGCCATTATGCGTACACTGGGGCAGAACATGGCGTGGCTGCTGCAAAAACTTCATAGCTAACTTTGGTCGATAGGCGCATCCGCCAAAATAACAATTGACCGCAGGCTTTCCGGGCCGTTATAACTGAAGCAGGGTCTGGCTGCTACTGCCGGATGTGATGGAGAGATTTGCCTCTGCTCTTGCTGCGGAGCAGACAGGAAAGGAGCGTATTTATGCTGGTCATCTGTGAGGACTGCGCCAAAAAGTACCACATTGACGAAAGCCGCATCCCCGGCCAGCGGGCCAAATTTTCTTGCAAAGCCTGCGGCCACATCATTGTGGTCGAGAAACCGGAGTCGCAGGATGTATCTGTTGCTGTCCCTCCACCGGATAGCAACGCGGAGGCTGTCTCTCAAGCAGGTCGCAAGACAGCTGCTGAGGCGGTCAACGCAGCAGCTGTAAAGGGCCGTGGCAAACCATTTGCGCTGTATCTGTTCGCACTGCTGTTCCTTAGTTTTCTCGCAGCGGGTGGTTCCTTTCTCTTTTTTTATTTCCGTAGTATTCCCAGCCTACTGGCCCATGAAAGTGAACTGCGCAGCTTGGCTTTGGCGGTCTCGTTAGAGCAAACAGTGCGGACTCCGCTGCTGCGCAAAGACTATCTCTTAGTCAATCAGGAGACCGAGCGTGTCGCCCAACTGCCAGGCGTGGCTTACGCAGCGGTAGTGAATGAAAAAGGCACAGCAGTCGCCGGATTTTTCAATGCTCAGGCCGGATTTGACAGCCGTTTTATCCAACAGGTGAAGGAAAAGGGCTTTCCGGTCGATGTGCTGGTCCAGAACGGACTAAAGGCGGGTGCCAAGGAAGGCAGTGCGAAAATCAACGTGGGCGACCTGCCGATCTATGACCGAGTATTAGCACTGACTGAGGCGGACAGCGAGGTGCATGTGGGTATCTCTGTTGCTGCAATCGATCAAACCGCCCGGCAGTTGCTTTTCTCGCCGCTGCTTTTCGTGCCTGCCGGATTGGCTTTACTCTCCGCCCTACTGCTTTTCGTCCTACTCGACTGGCTGATTGTTCGTCCCGCCCGCACCCTGACCAATATTGCCAACCGGGTTAGCCTTGGTGAGTTAGACTTGGCCATCACAGCGGAAGGCTCGCGGGAAATGCGTGATCTCGGCACGGCCTTAGAGCGGATGCGTCATTCTGTCCGCATCGCGGTGGAGCGGTTGACCATCAAGCCGCATTAAGGCCGCATTAAGGCCACCATGAAGAAAACTGTTTTTGTTCTGCTAACCACCTTGCTGTGCGCCGCACCTGTATTGGCCTCTGAAGGATATAGCTTATCCATGCAGCCGCTCTTTCCACCGGAACAGCTGACGGCCATGCTCACTCCGTTAGCAGAGAAACTCAGTGCTGTAACAGGGATGAGCATCCATCCTCTCTTGACCGCGAATTCCGCCGAATACGAGACCGAGTTGCTGCGGGGCAAAATTGCTCTCGGTTATCAAAATCCTTTGCTTTACGTCAAGGTTTCCGACCGGCACGAGGTGCTAGCCTCAGCGGTGCAGGGACTGAGCGGCAACCAGCTACGCGGCATTGTCATCAGTCGCGCTCAGGCAGAGATCAGTAAGGCTGCTGATCTGAAAGGGAAAAAAATCATGTTTGTTAGCAAAATCGCTGCGGACGGTTTTCTTTCTCAGAAACAGACGCTGCATGAGGCAGGGTTGAATATAGAGCGCGACTGTCAGTTGTTTGAGGCAGCAGAAAATCGGGAGGAAAACGTCATCATCGCGGTGAGTTTGGGTTACGCCGATGCTGGATTCATCGGCGAATCTGCCCTGCACAAGGCGGATAAGTATATCGTGCCGGGTTCGGTAGTCGAGGTGATGAAGACTGCGCCCCTGCCTAACTGGGCCTTGTCGGTGAGCCGTGAGTTGCCCCAAGAGCAAAAAGACAGCCTCCGGACTGCGCTGACCCAGTTCGCCAAAGAGGAACCTGCACTCAAAGCCTTGGGACTCAGCGGCTTCAAGGCTGCCGCCGATGCTGATTACGATCCCGTCCGCAGTTTAGCCGAATAAAAAAATCTCGCCGGAAAACTGACCGATGCTTCTGCCCAAGGAAAAGCCCTTTTTGAGCGGCCTCAACAGCTATTATTTAGATGTGGAGAAATTTATTCAGCATCTGCAAGGGGAGATCGGCACGGGCTGTTTGTACGGCAAAGGCGCAGACCAAGAACTGATGGTCTATTTTGACGAGGCAGACATTGTCCGTGGTTTGACCCAAAATCGGGGAGAACATGCCTTGGCTTCAGAGCAGCTCGATCATGTCTTGGCTGCCCTGATTCAGAGAAATTTTCAAGTTTCTGTTTATTATCTTGACCCTGATTCGATTTTTTTCTGGGGCCAGCTGCCTGCCTTCCGCAGGTCTAAATCGCGGCTTTCTTCAACTAAAGTCAGTCTGCCTGATTTAGTGTTCCGGCTGAATAAAAAGAATTTCTCCGGCTTTATTGAGGTTGATGTACAAGGACGGAATGATTGCGCTGTGCTGTTTTTTTATCAGGGCCAGCGGCGAGGCGGCTCCTACTACTGGGGCACTGGCGGCCTCAGTCCTGCGGATGATGATTATAACACCCTATTGGCCATGCTCCAAAAAAGCGGGGGCAGCTATGGTCTTGGCTACTTTACCAGCGACCCAGTTGCTACTGCGCCTCTGGTGGAACCGCTAAAAACAACGGAAGATGATGATGTTCCGTCTCCATCATCGGAAGTGCCAACCCGTATTGCCACTGAAATCGATGAAGCGGTCAATGAATTTCTCTCGGTGTTTCTCGAAACGGTTCATGCAAAAAATGATTTTGAGCCGCTGATTGAGCTGAAGCTGAAATTCATCGATTTTGTCTCCATCTACCCAGTGTTAGACCCTTACGGCACGGCCTGCGTCCTGCATAAAAACGGCAGCGTCACCTTTGCTGATGATGCTGCGGCCAAAGCAGGCGCGGAAGGCATTGTAGATTGCGTCTGGATGGTCGTTGAAGAGCATAAACTGCACAAAAAATTCCGAGCTGGACTGAAAAAAATGGCAGCCAAAGATGTCTTACGAACGCAAGGAATTGAGGTAGAACGCTGATCAAACCGCCGCCGTGTTTGCTGCGAGCAAACCGCAGGCAGCAGAAATATCCGCGCCCCGGCTTTTACGGATAAAGACTGTGTAATTGGCATCCATGAGGATTTTTTGAAAGCGGAGCAATCGCTCAAAAGGCGGACTGGTGTAGGGCAGTCCGCCGCCTTCGTTCATTGAAAGTAGGTTGATTTTGCAGGGAACTTCGCGCAGCAGTACCGCCAGCTTACGGGCATCGATATCAGCATCATTAATCCCTGCAAAAAGCGTGTATTCAAACATAATTCGCTGCCGTTTTTTGCCCGGATACTCCTTGCAAGCCGCTAAAAGCTCCTCGATGGGCCAGCGGTCGTTAATCGGCATCAGGCTGCTGCGGGTGGCGTTGTCCGCCGCATGGAGTGACACCGCCAGATTCACCTTGGTCTTTTCCCCCAGCTCCAGCATTTGTGGCACCAAACCACACGTTGAAACCGTAATCCGGCGAGAAGAAAAATTCAAGCCCCGCTGCTCGGTGAGGATGGATAAGGCCGCAAGTAGATTGTCGAAATTAGCTAATGGTTCGCCCATGCCCATGAAGACCAGATTGGTCAGATTTTTTTCCGGGCCGGGCAGCCGCTCTTCGTTGGCCCGCATCCAGTCTTGGGTAGCGCAGATTTGATTGACGATTTCCGCTCGGCTCAGGTTGCGGCGAAAGCCCATTTGTCCGGTTAAGCAGAAGCGGCATTTCATCGCGCAACCCGCCTGCGAGGAGACGCAGAGGGTGTTGCGGTCTTCCTCTGGGATCAGCACGGATTCGATCATCAAGCCGTCTCCCAGACGAAAACCGAATTTCACCGCTCCATCTGTTGAGATTTCCGTGATTGGATCAGAAAAACTGCTCATGTAGGCGTTTTCCGTGAGTATCGCCCGGAATTCTTTAGCCAAATCAGTCATCTGACTGAACTCGGTGATGCCGGGTCGATACAGCCAAGCTAAGAGTTGACGACCTCTGAAAGCAGGCTGGCCCAGCGAGACAGCGTATTCTACCAATTCATCTTGAGTCAGGTTCTTCAGGTCGGTTTTTTGTTCTGAGGTCATAATTTTTTCTTAGGTATCGTCGGGATAGGAATCATCCCATCGGTATTGATATATTTTATCTGTCCAATTATCCCCGTTCAGTATGTCTCAGGAAAAATTCACTCGCCTGTATCTGCTTCGGCATGGTCCGACCACAGCTGCCAAAGGCTGCTTGGTTGGCAGCACTGACCTGCCTTTATCAGGCCAAGGCTTATCACGACTAACTAACCTCCTCCCGCATTTTCAGCAAATAGAGTGCTGGCAGTGCAGCCCGCTGCGACGCACTCGCCAGACCTTAGAACAGTTGCGGCAGCAGGGCTGTTCAATCAACAATCCGGTTTACGATGAACGGCTACGGGAGATTGATTTCGGTCGCTGGGAAATGAAAACCTTTGCTGAGATTGCCGCTGGTGATTCGGCCCGAATTGAAGACTGGCAGCGATATACGGATTTTGTTTTTCCTGGTGGCGAAGCTGTGGCAGATTTTGTCCGCAGAACCGATGAAATACTGCACATGTTTACCGTGATGGGCGGCAATATCGGCGTAGTCACACACGGCGGGGTGATTCGCGCAATGATTTGCCTCGCTCTTGGCGTACCGATACGCAATTATCTACTCTTTGATGTGCAGCCTGCCTCGCTGACCATTGTAGATGTATTTTCCGAGGGCGGGGTACTGCGTGGGCTGAATCTGTGAGCGATTATACGGCGTAATCGTCTCAGCTGCAAGGACAGCGTTCTGAATGAGGCGTGATTTTCGTCGCCTGCGTGGTTGGACTCTAAGCGTTTTTTACAAAATATGACGACCCTCACCCTCATTACTGGCGGCAGCCGCTCTGGTAAATCCGCCTTTGCCCAGCAAATGGCCGAGCGTATTGACGCGCCCCGGCTTTTTCTTGCCACCTGCCCGCACATCGATCCTGAAATGGACGGACGCATTCTTCGCCATCAGCGCGATCGACAAGGTAAGGGCTGGCAGACGATTGAAGAACCGCTCCGCCTTGCCGATGTGCTGCGCTGTCGTCCCGCCGATGAAATCGTGCTGCTTGATTGCCTCACATTGTGGATCGGCAACCTCATGCACGCGGCAGAGCAGCAAGGTCGCGAAATGAGCGAGGATCAAATCGCCACATTCGCTGAAGAGCTTTGCTGCGCTGCCTACGAACGACGACAAGGTAGAGTGATTCTCGTTAGTAACGAAGTTGGACTGGGGATCGTCCCGGATAATCCCGCTTCGCGCCATTTTCGCGATTTGACCGGGAGATGCAACCAAGTTGTTGCTGCTGCCGCTGATGAGGTTTTCCTTGTTTGCTGCGGCATTCCGATGCAATTAAAATAGCGACGGCATAAGTACAATCGTTGCAACGTGTTTAATCTATATTCTGGATTACCATACCAGACAAAAAGACAGGATATATCTTGATGCTTTGTTGTTCCTGTGTAATTCCATATTGTTCGTATCCATAGTAGATATAATTGCAGTTTTCAGAGTTCTCATCTATTACGCCAATCCAAGGTCGTTCAGATACTGCCGGAAAAAGAAACGGCTTTGCCGTACAGCGAGCTACTGGATTCATTACCAAGATATTTATACTTGGTTTGAACACCACATCGATTTTCTTGTTCTTATTAATATCCATTAATTTATCTATCAATAAATTATTTGTCCCAGCAGCATATTGTCTATGCCAAAAAATGCTATTTCTATAAAAACCTGAATATTGCATTATACAGATCAATGCGATAATCATCAAAAGAAACTTTACTGGATGTATATTTTTTCGGTTAATAAATTCACTTAATATGATAACTAACCTTGGGAGCGAGACAAACATGGCTACGTTTGAAAAATAATACGCAGAACCTCCTGCAATTCCTGCGGTTGAAATAATCAGCACTCCTGCAAATAAAGCTACTAAGGAATAAACAGACATTGGATTTTTCAATGTTCTCTTTGTATATAAATCAGATAGAATCGTTGCTATCGGCACGAAAAAGTGAAATGCGAAAAAACTGAATAAGGCAAATAACGCAAGAATAATTTTCTGAAGAGATACTATCTTTCTTTCGATGACTGCATTTGCAACGTCATCAAGAGACTTACCAAGAAAAGAATAGTTTCTTACAAGATGTAATGGAGAGAACGTAATTCCTGTAGGTGCTGCGTGTGCTGAATTGAATACAGCGAATCCTGCTGCAATTACAACTAAGATTGCAGCCAGTGCAACTTGTCTTGTTTGTTCGCAACGTTTACGAAGAAACAGCAGACGCACAAACCAAAGTCCAGAAAAAATAAGGCCAACGGATGCTTTTGCATTTGAGATCATAAAGGATACGAAGAAGAGCAGAAGCAAATCGCGGAACGATAAAGATTTCTTATAGATAAGCTGACATAAAGAATGTGTTCTGTATCGCCCATCGCCAAAATAAAAAAGGTATAGTGGCGATCAGTAAGAAAGATATTCCCCAGAGCAAAGGAATAGATATATGATTTACTCTGCTCGTAATTGTACAAAAAGCTGTAATGCTAAAAATTAAAAATGGGGCAAGGAGGATGTGATTTGCAACTCCGTAAACCTCAACAACACCTATGCCTGAAATCAAACTGATGCTTGCCATCAGTACATGAGAAAATGTATGGTACGGAACTTCTACTAACCCATGCAGACCAGTCGAAGACACACCGTAGTTTTTTATCATCGCTGCGATGCTAGCGTGAAACAATGTATCTTGACACACCTCGCCAACATACAGACGTTGGAGTATATCAAATGAAGTGTACGCTTCCATGCCTAATATTGTCACTGTTGCAACCACAGCCATCAGGAAAATTGTTCGCCAATCATGGCATGAACACCAGAGAAGTCGAAATATGTAAAGCGATGAACCTATAGCCGCACCATAAAACATGAACACTAACCAAGGTAAACGGCTGTAAACTAAGATCGCCATCAATCCGTAAGTGAGAACTATTCCCCATGCAAAATCATCCATCTTGCGCGAAAAGACATAAAATATTGCAAGCAGAGCAAAACATGATGCAGCAATCATTGATGAATGAATAAACGCAAGGCGATTAAGCAGGAGAAGGTTTCCTCCAATCAATATACATACTGTGCTTACTGCCAGCGTTATCCATAATTGATTCATTGTTTCAAGAGACAAACTTTCCCATTCTGCCGATCCTTTTTCAACTGTAATATTTTTCATTTTTTTAGGTTGGTACAAATAAAAATCCCCGCAGCAACAAGCAGCGGGGATTCCAAAATATGAAGAGAATCAAAGTACGTCTATCCTTTTACTCCACTGTAATACCGCTGCCCGGCGCAGGCCCGGCAGGTAATCTTGCTATCCTGTTCTACTTCGCGGCAATCCTGCACGTAATCGCCGCATTGAGCGCACTGCACCCGGCGCATTGGGCGACCCGGCATATCGCATTCTGGAATATTTACCTTAACCTCTTGCACCGTGAACAATTCATTCTCCGGCATGACCCGGTAGGCTTCTAACTGCCGCTGGTATTTATCTGCCAATTCAGGACAGTATTTTACTGACAACTCACGGGCTTCCTCCCGCGCTGTGACTCGCACCGCTTGGCCAGTTTTCAAATTGACAAAAGTGGCGGCCATGATGCCAAAGTCCATCCAGCGTAGAGAGCGTTTGCCCAAGCTGCACCCGGTCACAGACTGAATGGCATCGGTGGCACAGCGGTCGATCTCAACGATAACGTAGAGCTTTTTTCGGTCAACACCCTTGGGATCATCAACGCCGATATGCCGCAGGCCGAGCAAGGCCATTCGTACCCCAATCACTTGGCCAGCGCAGAGATGACCGTGAATCTTGGCGGAAACTTCCAATAGTTCTGCAAAAGACTGCATCGTTTGCTTTCCTCAGTGGCCCGCTGCCGTCGGCAGAGAGTGGGAAATGGAATTGAACAACTCCATACAAAAGCGGCAGGTCTCGCAGCGGTTGTTACAGACCGAGAGCATATTAGCGAAATCAAAAGAAAGTCCACTGTTATCCACATATAGCTCTGAAGCTAACCAATGTGAGGAATCGAGTAACTCCAGCAGATTGTCCTTCCAGCTGCGGTCGATGTAGGCGGTGATGATCCGCCGCAGCGCGGTGCTGTCTAAATTTCGTCCGCTTATTTTAATAATATCAACATCATAAAGATAGGAATCCACATCTTCAGGCCGGATAAAGGGCGATTGAAGAATGCGGTAGGGCTGCTTTTTCAGCAGCTGTTTACAGCCCAAATTGTTGTTAATTTTATTGCTACTGCTGCCGTCGGTGCAGTTATCCAAGGCGATATAGGCATCGTGGGCAGAGCGGTAGGGGCAGTAAGGCAGGCAGCCCTCATTGCCCACTAACTCCAGCTTGAGATCGGATAGTCCTTCCCGGCACCAGCGGGCTATTTCTGTTAATTTATTTAGGTTGCGATTAAGTGAACGGTCTAACACGATCCGAGTTGGCTGGTGAAAGTGAGTTTCGCCGATGTACGCCAAATGCGCATCGATCTTTCCTTGCGAGTCAAGCAGGGTATTAATGCCCGGTACTGCTTCTAACTGGGCAGCCAACTCAGGTGCCTCATTAGACAAACACTGAAGCAAGTAATGATCGCAATAAATAATACCGCTGATCACCTTCCGCTCAAGGCAAAATTCCAGTGAACTGATTAAGGTACGCAGCTGCTGTTTATCTGTGAGGAGTGCTGGGCCGTAAAATCTGCTATTAAGCAAGGCGTAGCGTTTGGGAATGGAGATTTGATCAAGCAGACCTGCCAAAACATCAACTGTCTCCACGGACTTTGAATGCGCACGATTATCCATGCGCTGTACGCCAGGCAGACTGAAATGGACACTGTCGATGTGACCGCTGTTGCTGTTGAGAAACTCTATATAGGCTTCTTCAGGTAGAAAGGGTACATCAAGAAAAGGTGTCATAATTCAATTATGTTGATGATTGTTGATGCTGCTGATCAAATCGTTTGCGGAACAGATCACTGGCCCGCAGGCTCTCAGGCGCAGGCTCCAAGACAGGCGTGACAAGGCAGCCTGGATTAGCCCGCCGTATCGATGTCCCGTCGGCTGCGGTCATGGCTAATACCGTGCAAACCGTTGGCTCCAGCTTGCAGCCCAGATGCTCAATTTGGTCGCCGAGTTCCAGCACATTGCGGGTTTCCAGCAGCAACGGTTCTATACCGCGCACAATGCCGACTGGGGCGAAGGGCTGAATCTCCCTCATTCTATCATAAAGCATGGCAGTAGATGAAGGGCTGGCAGTAAAAAAGTTTTCTGTCTGGCCGCGCGTACCGACTTTGTCGATTTCCTCGGCAAAAGCGGGCGGCAGAATGATTTTTTCCCAAGGTTGGTCTGCTTCCCGCTGTGCTTTGATGTAATCCAGCGCGGCCCGATAAACTCTGACCGCCGCACCCACGTAGCCAACTGATTTCATTCGGCCTTCTATTTTGATTGAATTCACTCCAGCAGCGGCCAGTTCAGGGAGTCGTCCCAGCAGGCAGAGGTCGCGGGAATTGAAAATGTAAGTACCTCGCTCATCCTCAAAAACTGGGAAATATTGGCCGGGCCGTTTTTCCTCCAACAGGCAATACGAATAGCGGCAGGCATGGGCACAGTCGCCGAGATTGGCACTGCGGCCTGTCATATAACTGGAAAGCAAACAGCGACCTGAATAGGAAATGCAAAGTGCGCCGTGGACAAATATCTCCAGCTGCGCCGTTGTGGTCTGCCGGATCGCGCGGATTTCCTCCAACCCCAGCTCACGGGCCAGATTCAGCCGTTTCACGCCTTGCTTGACCCAAAAACGAACGCTGGCCCTATTCGTCACATTCGCCTGAGTGGAAAGATGGAGCGGCAGATCAGGTACTGTCTCCTGACAAAGCAGGAGAATGCCTGGATCAGCGACAATCAGGGCATCTGCGCCCGCCTCTCGCAGAAAAAGTAGGTATTCCTCTAAGCCGTTCAAATCGCGGTTATGGGCAAAAATATTGACTGTGACATAAACTTTCACCCCATGCTGATGGGCATAGGCGACCGCCTCGCGCAAGCCGGGACGATCAAAGTTGCCTGCTTGCGCTCGTAGGCTCCAACTCGCGCCGCCAAGATAAACGGCATCTGCACCGTAATGAATAGCGGCAGTGAGCTTTTCTCGGCTGCCTGCCGGAGCTAACAGTTCTGGGATATTTATTTCTGTCTTCATGCGAATATTTGTGGTATGCGGTTGATGAATGATTCGGCGCAGCGGCCCGGTAGAAAAGCGGCAAAAACAGCAGCTCCGTCTTGACCAGCACTGATTTTACGGCTATCGTGAAGTGCGTTCTCACCATAAAATGCAAGGCTTCCTCTGTCAACAAGATCGGCAGCTGCCAGATGGTTCTTTTTGTTTGTGTGGCGGGTAGTTCTTGTGATTTTTATTATTTGATACAGCATGAATCAAGAACAGCAGCAGGAAAATACAGTCCGCATTGACAAATGGCTCTGGGCGGCTCGTTTTTTTAAAACCCGCGCTTTAGCCTCGGCAGCAGTCAGTAGCGGCCATGTGCAGATTGACGGTAATCGGATGAAGCCGTCACGCAATGTACAAATCGGCAACCGGCTGCACATTCGGCGCGGCGAAGAGGAATACGAAATCGAAGTGCTGGCCCTGAGTGAGCGACGCGGCCCAGCCAAGGAAGCGGCTTGGCTCTATGCAGAAACCGAGGAGTCCATCAAGCAACGCGAGGCGGCCCGTGAACAGCGCAAATTAATCGGTGGCCCCATGGCCCGGCCAGAAGGACGGCCTGACAAGCGCGACCGGCGTAAAATTCGACAGTTTTTGTTGAAAGAATGAACTGTAGGGGCATCTGCCCTTGAAAAATAAGGCAACCAAAGAGTGAAGAGATATGAACAAAGCAACACGGGCGTTAATCAGCCTGACCGACAAATCTGGGATTGAAGACTTTGCCAAGGCGTTGACCGAAATGGGGATTGAAATTCTCTCCACTGGCGGTACAGCCAAAAAACTGCGCGACAACGGCATTCCGGTTAAGGATGTTTCTGATTTCACCGGTTTCCCGGAAATGCTTGATGGTCGAGTTAAAACCCTGCATCCTTTAGTGCATGGTGGTATTCTCAATCAACGGGACAATGCCGAGCATCAGCAACAATGCGGTGAACACGGTATCAAACCCATCGACATTGTGGCGGTGAATCTTTACGCCTTTGGCAAAACCGTGGCTGATCCCAAGTGCAGCTTGGCTGATGCGATTGAAAATATTGATATCGGCGGGCCAACTCTGCTTCGCGCTTCAGCAAAGAATTTCCATGATGTAACCGTGATTGTTGATCCGGCAGACTACAGCCAAGTGTTGGCGGAAATTCGCGCGCATGGCAACACAACCCTAAAAACCCGTTTCAGGCTGGCGGTTAAAGTCTTCCAGCTGACTTCATCCTACGACACCGCAATTGCCGACTGGCTGACCAAGGTTGATGCGGACAGCAATCCCTATTTCGAGGGCAGATAAATGCAGAAAATGGCGGTGCTGCTCTCCGGTTCCGGCAGAACCTTGGACAATTTTCATCAGCGGATTCAAGCGGGTATTCTCAATGCCGAAATCCAGGTGGTGATCTCTAATGTTGCTGATGCGCTGGGCTTGGAAAAGGCGAAAGGTTACGGCTATCCCGCCTTTCACGCGGTCGGTAGCGCGGCCACCAACGCAATCCTGGCCCGTTACGACATCAATCTGATCGCGCTGGCCGGATATCTCAAACTCTACCAGCCACCAGAAGCCCTAAAACGTCGGGTGATCAATATCCATCCCTCGTTAATTCCTGCCTTTTGCGGGCCGGGTTTTTACGGCCATCACGTCCACGAAGCGGTGCTGGCTAAAGGTTGCACGGTCAGTGGTTGTACCGTCCATTTTGCTAATGAAATCTACGACGAAGGGCCGATTATTATGCAGCGTTGTGTAAGCATCGACGACTGCCAAACCGCAGATGAAATTGCTGATCGGGTTTTCGCCTTGGAATGCGAGGTTTATCCCGAAGCCATCAATTTGGTGGACGAAAAGGGCGCAGAGCATTTCTGGCACAGAGGATAAGCGGGTTCTTTAATCTCTTTGATCGTTAAGAAGGCAAGATGCACGACTGTCCTGATTTGCAGAGAATGTGCCAGCGGGTACGTGAGAAGTCTGTTAGCTATGAGCAGTACAATTTTACCTGCTATTTTGATGACTTCCTCAAGGCGTTCTTTGATCTCGCCCAAGAATATGAATCGCTGAACGATTTCTACCGAATCTGCGTGGCCGTGCCTTTAGAAATGCTCGACATTTCCAGTGCGCTTTACCTCTATGATGAGAAAGATCAGGCACTGTATTTGATCTGCGACTGTAGGCAAGGCGTACATCAAAAGAAGGAGCCTGCGCCAGATAATATCATCCTTTGCAACGATCCGTATCGTAGCGGTGATAGTTATGTGATGCCGATTTGTAGCAAGGCGCAGATGGAGTTGAATGAACCACCGGACGAGGAACATCATCCACCGCAGTGTCCAAGTCCGGGGCGACTGCACGGCAAAAATCGGGTGCTGGGTATGTACAGCATCTCGCCCTTTGAGAAGCTGTCTAAAAATGATCGATTTTTCTTCACTAAATACACTAACCGAATTGGCTATAGTCTGCACAATCGACTGATGGCTTTGCAGAACATCGAACATCTCAAGTTTATCAACACGTTGGTGCTGGATATTGAACACAATGTAATTGTGCCGAATATGTATTTCCGGCACCTGTTTAATAAGCTGAAGAAAAGCATTACGGAGATTAAAACGCTGCGCGGGGACATCTGCAACGTGGCGGATTCAGAAAAAGCCGAAGAGCGGGATGCCTGTATAGATCGCTGCACAGCCTTCCAAAAGAGCCTGATGTTTCATCACGGCGAGTTAGTCAAGCATCACCAGAACATCAGCCTCTTTCTCGAAAGCCTGTTCCGGCGTGAACATTTTGAACGAGGCTGCATGATTCTTCATCCTAAGCAGTGCTTTGTTGAAAAAGAAATTATTCTTCCGCAGTTAGAGCATTATGACAGCCGCTTTCGCTCCGCCAACATCTCAGTGGAACGGCCCGGCAACATGCTCTATGAGGAATTTCAGCTTTATGTCGATATCGGTTTGCTTTCACAGGTTTATGCTAATCTTTTCTCCAACGCGACCAAATACACCCGCGAAATCATCACTCACGAAGGCAAGCCGCGCAAGGCTGTGGCGTATGGCCGTGAGGTAGTCGATAACTTCCCTGAATGCGGCGAAAAAGGGATCAAGTTCAATGTGTTCAGCACTGGCCCGCATTTGGACAAAGAGGATGCACGGCATATCTTTCAGGAAGGAGTGCGCGGCAAGGATAGCCAAGGTATCCACGGGACAGGCCACGGTCTTTCCTTTGTCCAGCACGTGGTAGAGCTACATGGCGGCATTGTCGGCTACGAAGCCACTGCCGAGGGCAACAACTTCTACTTCATCCTGCCCATCGTTTCCGCTGTCTAAGAGGCGGAAAAGCGAGGAAACTTGAATCAACCGCCGCTGATAATTCACACCGACTGGTCGCGCTCTTGGGGTGGACAGGAAATTCGGACGCTTACCGAGCTGCGCGAGATGCGGAAACTCGGCTTCCGCACTGCCCTGATTGTGCGCGAGGGTGCAGAGCTGGCGCACCGCTGCGAGCAGGAAGGCTTTCCGGTTTATTGCATCGATTTTTCTTCCAAATTCAATCTGCCTGCTTGGCTGCAACTACTCAGGCTGCTTTGGCGGCTGCGGCCAGCGGTAGTCAACACCCATTCCTCCGAGGATTCTTGGATGGCGGGCTGCGCTGCTCGCATCTGCGGGGTACCGCTGATTGCTCGCACCCGACATGTGCTGGAACCCATCTCCTCTTCTTTCAGTTACCGAGCTTTTCCCCATATCATTTTTGCTTGCAGCGAGGCCATTGCCAAACAGTTAGCTGAACAAGGGGTGCCGCGTCGAAAGATTGTGGTGCAATCCACCGGCATTGACGAGGAACGCTTTTGTTTTTCCGCGCAAGACCGGGAGGAAGTACGGCAGCAGTACAACATAAGCAATCAGGATATCCTTGTCGGCAATGTAGCTTTTCTTCGCCACTACAAAGGTCACGAGTTTATTGCCAAGACAGCAGCAGCACTACCTGAGCGGTTCAAATTCATGATCGTCGGTGGCGGTAATGGTCGTGCAATCTTGGAGAAGGACATTGCTAAGGCAGGAGTGCAGAATCGTTTTATTCTCGTGGGTCATCGCGAAGACCCAGAGCGTTTTTTCTCTGCCTTTGACCTCATTTTTTTCTCTTCTTATGAGACCGAAGGTATTTCTCAATCCTTCATTCAGGGTTTGCTTTACGGCATTCCGCTCTTGACCTGCCGCACTCCTTCTATTCTTGAACCACTGGAATTTGTGCAGAAATACAAGCTGGTGGATTACGGAGATGTGGAGGCAGCGAAAGTAGCTCTGCTGGAGTTAGCCGCGCACACTGTTCATGATGAAGAACACGTGCGGCAACAACGTGACGATATTGCTGGAAAATACGGCCTACGAAAGATGGTGGAGAATATCGTCAGGATATACGGCGAGCAAGGGGTGAGGCTGAATCACCCCTGACCCTACTACCTGATCATCCTCATATAAAACCGCAAACTGACCCGGCGTAACCGCCCGCTGCGGCTCCTTGAAGAAAACGCGCCAGCAACCGTTTTCCGTAGGTACAGCCTTTGCCTCAGCAGCCTGATGGCGCGAGCGAAGTTGCACTCGGCCTTGCCATTGCTCCGGCGGGTCGATCTGCCACTGCAGATCGGCCAGCAACAGTTCACGCTGGAACAGCTCTTCATTCTTACCCACGATCACCTGATGTTGCTCCGCATCCAAGCCGGTCACATACCACGGAGTTGCGTCAGGAATGCCCAATCCACGCCGCTGCCCCACAGTGTATTTCCAATACCCCAAATGCGAACCAAGTACCCTACCCTTTCTGGTCACTATCTCACCGCTGCGGGCCTTTATCCCCTGTTTATCGAGAAAAGCAGCTAAATCCTGACCAGCAAGAAAGCAGACATCTTGACTCTCGCCATCCTTCTCAAAATGGTTGAAGCCCGTAGCACGGACACGCGCAAACACGTCTTGCTTCCGCCAATCACCCAGCGGTAGAACGAGTCGAGAAAGCTGTTTTGCGGTTAAGCGGCAGAGGAAATACGACTGATCCTTGGCTGGATCAAGGCCCCGGCAAAGCCTGCCATCCTCGATTCGTGCATAATGACCGGTCGCCATTGCATTCATGCCCTTGGCGACCATCGCCTCGAAGAGCAGGCCGAATTTGATCAGCCGGTTGCAGAGGATGCAAGGGTTGGGTGTGAGTCCCTGTCTATAGGTAGCTGTAAAAGTAGCAATAATCTGCTGCTGAAACTGCTTGCGCAGGTCAACGAGATGAAGCGGAATGCCAAGGCGGTCGGCAATCTGCTGCACCTTGCCGACCTGTTGTTCGCTCTCCGGCAGGAGGAGCATGAAAAAGCCTTGCACGGCAAATCCTTGCTCCAGCAGCAGCGCGGCGGCGGTTGTGGAGTCCACCCCGCCGCTGAGGGCAACGCCGATGTTTCGGGGAGAAAGAGGCATAAAATTTCAGCAGATCAATTGCCGGTCAGGACGTTAATCGCCTTCTGCCCTACTTCAGTCGTGTGCATCATCTGGCCGAACTGCGCCGTGATTTCACGTGGGCCGTAGGTCAAGACCGGCACTGGCTCATTGGTGTGTGTGCCGGTTGCCCAGACCACCGACTGAAATTTTGACTGGATGCGTCCGATGATATCCGCCCGCACACCTGCCCCGTACACGTAGAACTCTTCAAAGTCATCGATCTTGGGAAAAGATTTGCTGCCTAACGCCTCATGGTCTTTGATATAATATGCGTTTCGTTCCTCTTGCAAAGCCCGCGCAGCTTCCTTTTCTGTGACCGGAAAGGCGGTGTTCTCATTGATCAGCTTGGCAAGGGCAGCAGGTTTCTGCTTCTTTTTCGGCAGGGCATCGAATTGTTCCAGAATGGTCTGATAGCTCATCTTCTGGGCATATAGCTTGTCCAACACATCATGCGGCACGAAATTGAATTCCGGCTCAAATGGCTCATTTTTGAACAGAAGACCCGGCAGTTCCTTCTTTTCCGGCAGATTGCGGCGGTTGTAGCTGAAGCCAAAGCCGCCAGTGTTATGGTCAGCCAGCACGATCAGCAGCGTGTCATTGCGCTGCTTCACCCAATTGAGGATGACCTGTAGCGTCTCGTCCATAACCAGCATTTCATGCAGCAGCCGACCAGCATCGTTGGCATGTTCCGCCTGATCAATCTGTCCGGCTTCAACCATCAGGAAAAATCCGTTCTGATGCTTTGCCAAGGTGTCGAGAGCCTTGCCGGTCATTTCCTTCAAGGTCGGCGTAGAGCGTTCCGGCTTGGCCAGCTCCGCCCGCTGCTGCAAGGCATCCGGCATCATCGAGCTGCTGAACAATCCTAAGATTTTCTTGCCTGCCGCCTGCTCAAGCTGCTGTTTGGTGAAGGCGACGGCGTAGCCTTTTTGCTCGGCTTCGGCGATGAGATTGCGGCTGTCTTTGCGGGACGATTTCAGTTTGATTTTGCCGCTCGTCCGTTGTTTCAAGGACTGATGAATATCCGTTGCCTCATCGCTGGCTTCTTGGGGAATGAAATAGCGCAGGCCGCCTGACAGCATCACATCCACATCGTTATTCAGCAGATCAACAGCAATTTCGTTTTCTTTGGCGCGGGCAGTCTGATGCGCGGCAAATCCCGCAGGAGTGGCATGAGTCAAGCGGGTGTCAGATACCAGTCCGGTCGCTTTGCCCATTTTCTTTGCCTTTTCCAGAATAGTTTCTGTCGGATTGCCCTGCTCATCCACGCCGATCATTTCAGAACCGGCAGCCTTGCCGCTGGCGATCTGGGTTGATGAAGCCGCTGAGTCTGTGACCAGCACATTCGCTGCCTCATGCGAGGTAAAGCCGATCACGCCGGTATCTGCGAGTTCCTCCAGTGCAGTTTTTATTCCGGCGGCTTTGTAGGGCGAGGTCGCGGCGTATTTGGCGTAGCTGTCCAACAGACCAACTGCCGGAAAGCCCATACCGTCGCCGATCATCACGATCACGTTGCGGATTTTCGGCTCTTGCTGAACTGGAGCCACCTGTTTTTTCTCCAGCGCGGCGCAGCTGGTGAAGAGCAGAGCGGTTGCCAAGATGACGATGTTCCGCCGCCGCAGGGAAAAGCGCATTGAGGTCATTTGTTCTCCTTGAGTAAAAGCCATCTGTTGCCGACTCTGCTATTCCTGCTTGGAAAAAGACACGGAACAGAGTATTTTTTCCGTCATCTTACAGCCAAGGAGGAAAAAATGCCAATGGAAGTGCTGGCCTTTGTCAAAGCGGAATGGGTCAAGCCGCTCTGGAAGCAGCTTGAGCGGATAAGCGGCGAGCGGGCCAAGGAGCTTGAC
>JAGIXO010000200.1 GCA_026122915.1 Candidatus Electronema nielsenii
GATACTTCTCTCGTGCAACGGCAGATTGTACGGGAGTGCTTTCAGAGGAAGAGCGGGAGAGAACAGCCTCGGCCTCAAATCACCCGCACCGCGCCCTTGTCCGCTGAAGCGGCAAACTGGGCATAAACCTTGAGCGCGTTCGGCACCTTGCGTTCACGCTGCGGCATGAAGGCGGCAGCACCCCGCGCCTCTTCATCCTTGCGCCGCCAAGCCAGTTCTTTAGCACTGACTTGCAGACTGATGCTGCGCTCCGGGATATTGATGTCGATCAAATCACCCTCACGCACTAAGGCAATAGCCCCGCCACTGGCTGCTTCCGGCGAAACATGGCCGATAGACAAACCAGCAGTACCACCAGAGAAACGCCCGTCCGTGATCAAAGCGCAGAGTTTGCCAAGGTGCTTGGACTTCAGGTACGAGGTGGGATAGAGCATCTCCTGCATTCCCGGCCCGCCTTTCGGTCCTTCGTAGAGAATAAAGACCACATCGCCTGCCTGCACCGCGCCGCCAAGGATGCCTTCACAGGCGGCCTCTTGCGAGTGATAGACTTTGGCCTTGCCCTGAAAATGGAGGATAGACGGGTCAACGCCTGCGGTCTTGACAATGCAGCCGTTCTCAGCAATGTTGCCGTACAGCACGGCCAAGCCGCCGTCCTGCGAGTAGCAATGGGCAGCATTGCGGATGCAGCCTTTCTCCCGGTCGTTGTCTAAGGTTTCGTAGAGAGTACCTTGCGAAGCCATGACTAAGTTGCGGCCTGCGCCTGCCGATGCGCTGGCATAAAGGGTATAGGCGACAGGTGTTGCACTACGACGAATGATATCATACTGATCTAACGCATCAGCCAGCGTCAAACCATCGGCCCGCTTCACCGTGGTGTCCAGCAATCCCATTCGGTCTAATTCGCCCATGATACCCATGATACCACCTGCCCGATTCACATCTTCGAGATGATACGACGAGGAAGGAGCTACCTTGCAGAGGTTGGGTACTTGGCGAGAGAGCGCGTCAATGTCCTGCAAGGTAAAATCCACCTCGGCTTCATGGGCCACAGCGAGGATGTGCAAGACAGTGTTGGTTGAGCCACCCATTGCGATATCCAAGGCCATTGCGTTGCTAAAAGCTGCTTTTGTGGCAATGGAGCGTGGCAGCACCGAAGCATCGCCTTTGCCGTACCACGCCTCGCACATCTCTACAATGCGGGCTGCGGCTTTCTCGAACAGAGAGAGGCGGTTGACATGAGTAGCCACCACCGTGCCGTTGCCGGGCAGAGCCAAGCCAAGGGCTTCATTGAGACAGTTCATCGAATTGGCAGTGAACATGCCAGAGCAGGAGCCGCAGGTCGGGCAGGCGGAACGCTCCACCTCAGCCACTTCGTCATCGGAAACCGAGCTGTCTCCAGCCATGACCATCGCGTCAATCAGGTCAAAGCCGCGCTCTTGCCCTTTAATCCTGCCTGCTTCCATCGGCCCGCCAGAGACAAAGATAGCCGGGATGTTCAGCCGCATCGCCGCCATCATCATCCCCGGCGTGATCTTATCGCAGTTGCTGATGCAGATCATGCCATCAACCTTGTGGGCGTTGCACATATATTCAACCGAGTCGGCGATCAGCTCGCGCGAGGGCAGCGAGTACAGCATTCCGTCGTGGCCCATCGCAATGCCGTCATCAATGGCAATGGTGTTGAACTCAGCCGCAAAGCAGCCTTGCTCCTCAATCATCGCCTTAACCTGCTGGCCGATTTCATGCAGATGCACATGGCCCGGCACGAACTGGGTGAAAGAGTTGACTACCGCGATCACCGGTCTGCCGAACTGCTCCTCGGTCATGCCGTTGGCCCGCCAGAGGGCGCGCGCTCCGGCCATTCTTCTGCCTTGGGTAGTCTCGCTGCTGCGAAGAGGGATGGACATGGTTGTTCTCCTGAAAATTGACTTAATTAAACCTAATGTGCAACTCTTAAAAATGCCCGATCCATTGGCGCACTCCTTGTGAATAGGGTTGGATGC
>JAGIXO010000201.1 GCA_026122915.1 Candidatus Electronema nielsenii
ATGAATTATAGCACAACTGATTTAAAACTTAAATACTATATTGCGGAGGATATGCTTGATGGATGCCATCACAGATGTCGGCCATATTACTGGCAATGATAATGCACCGCAGGATAAAGTTGCTGCAACGAAACGAAAAAAGGGTCTGAAGCAATTGCCTCAGACCCTTGTATTTTCTTTTGGTAGCGGGGACCGGATTTGAACCGATGACCTTCGGGTTATGAGCCCGACGAGCTACCAGACTGCTCCACCCCGCGACACGTATCGAGCAATATACACCCGTCCGGTTTGGCTGTCAACAGCAAAGCTGATGATTCCCCCAGAAACTTTCTACATCGGGCGGATTGTGGTGATCTGCGCTAATGTCTTCTCTGGGAAAGAGATTAGCTTGCCTTGACGGTCGATGCAAGCGTGCTTGGTGAAACCCTTGACCAGCAGTAGTTCTCGTCCCTCTTCCATGATGCGATTAATTCGATAATGAAAGCGAATGGTTACTCGCGTGATCTCAGCAAGCGAGGTGGCGATACTGATCAGATCATCGTAGCGGCCTGAAGCCTTGTAGCGGAGGTAGCATTCCGTCACCGGTAGAATAATACCTTCCTTCTCCATCTCGCTGTAAGGCAGCCCGTGACTGCGCATCATTTCTGTCCTGCCCATCTCCATGAAGCGAAGATAATTGGCATTATACACTAATCCGCCTGCGTCGGTGTCGCCGTAGATGATCCGATATTGCATCCGAAAGATCGGCTCGGTCATCTCCATGCGCAGATCAGCCATGCCGCTTCTCCAGCTCGACAAAACGGGCAAAGAAGGCCGCGCCGCTCTCTAAACCGAGACCGCTTTCCTCCACTTGCGCTCTGATGTTCTCCTCGGTATAGCTGACCCCAGAAGACGGCTTTATCCCTCTTGAATCATAGAGGAACATCGGCACGGGCCAAGCCTCGTGAGTGCGTTTAGCTAACGGAGTATAGTGATCCATCGTCACTACGAGGCGGTAATCCTCGCCGCGCCTGTCCATCTCTGCTGCAATGGGGGCAACAATCTTGGCATCAAAGTCCTCAATCGCTTGCACCTTGTCCCGCACCGCGCCTTGATGCCCGGCCTCATCTGGAGCCTCAACATGCACCAAGACAAAATCCTGCGTCTTCAGTGCATTGAGCGCAGCCTCGGCTTTGCCTTGATAGTTGGTATCAAGATAGCCAGTTGCGCCCTCTACCTTCGGCACCTCCAGACCGCTACACACGCCCAAGCCTTTGAGCAGGTCAACGGCAGAGATCAGACTGCCGGTCACGCCGTAGCGCAGACGCAGCGGAGCCATCGCCGGTTTACCGCCTTCACCCCAGAGCCAGATACCGTTAGCAGGCTTCTTGCCCGCCGTAAGTCGCTTCTGGTTCACCGGGTGATCAGCCAGCACCGCAGCAGCCTTGCGCAGCAGCTCGGCCAAGTAATCAGTGGCAAGATATTGTCGATACAACGAGGTCACGTCCTTGTCCATCCAGTCGTGCGGCGGCACTGTGCGCAGATGTTCCGGCACTGCACCGTGGTGGATGAGCAAATGGCGGTAGCTCACGCCCGGATAAAAGTGGAGCTTATCCGTGCCGCAGGTTGCTTGGAGAGCGGCGATCAGTTCCGTAGCCTCGGCGGTGCTGATGTGGCCAGCACTGTAGTCGAGCATAGTCATGCGGTCGTTGCCTTCATAGCGCACCGTGACCAAGTTGCAGCGGAAGGCGGCCCCATTCGATGGAACAGCTATGCCCATGCTGGCGGCCTCCAATGGCGCGCGACCGGTGTAGCAGTTCTCCGGCTCATAACCAAGCAAGGAAAGATTGGCCACGTCGCTGCCGGGCGGATAACCACGCGGCACGGTGCGCACCAGCAAGGCTTCTCCTGCGGCGCAGAGACGGTCAATGGCGGGCTTATGC
>JAGIXO010000202.1 GCA_026122915.1 Candidatus Electronema nielsenii
GTGAGTCGAGGTTTTTTAGTTGAAGAATTTCTACTGGTACTTCTGTAAACTGATTACTGCTAAGGTAAACTCGTTTTAAGTTGACGAGTTGAACGATTTCTTTCGGCAAGCTCGTAAGCTGATTATTTCTAATGTCAAGCCAAGTAAGATTAGTAAGTTGAAAGAGTTCTAAAGGTAACGAGTCAAGCTGCAATCCACTAATCCCAAGCGAGACAAGAGACTTTAATTGAAAGAGATGACTTGGTAATTCATGAAGATTGTTAAAGCTAACATCTAAGCTTTTAAGATGCAGTAATTGAAAAAGTTCAAGAGGTAACTCTGTGAGCTGGTTCCCGCTGAGATCAATCCTGCTGAGATTTTTTAACTGAAAGAGTTCTGATGGGAGATCGGTCAAGTCCTGCCGCGTAAAGTCAATCTCCGTTGCCCCTGTCTCCGCCGCCTCTTTAATCAGCCGCAAGGCTTCTTCTTTGCCCATTGCCTCGTTCCTCTGTGGGTGTTTTCCCGGTATGCGTATGCCCCGCTGGGACTATAGCCTATGAACGAACTCAACTACAGGCTATAAAAATTTTCCCACAAGCGCTATGGCGAACTTCCCATAAGCACTTATGTCTCTCCCGGCATAGCACTTATACCGATCTCGTCATAGTGCTTATGTCGCTCTCGCCATAGCACTGTAATTTTTCCGACACAAGTGCTATGCTTCCTGAGAGGACAACGTTATCCTCCGCAAGAGCATAACGTTATGCTCCCGAAGAGGACAACGTTATGCTCGGCAAGAGGAAAGCGTTATCCTCCCGCAGACTATAGTGCAACCCTCACCCGATCAACGCCAGCACCGTCTTGGCAACAGACTCCGCGTCTAATCCTTGCTGCTTGTAGAGATCAGCCGGCGCGCCGGAGCCACCGTACTGCTTCACGCCCAAGCGTTTCATCTTCGGGGCAAGGCCGTTGTCCAGCAGCACCGTTGCCACGGACGCACCGAGGCCGGTGTCTCTGTGATGATCTTCCGCCGTGACTATCGGCCCGATGCCTGCTGCCTCAGCAATCGCTGCTGTATCCAAAGGCAGGAGCGAGGCCATGTTCAGCACACCCACCGATTTACCTGCCTTCTTCAGCAGTGCCCATGCCTCCATACAGGCTGGCGTGACCGCGCCGTAAGTGATGATGGTGGCATCCGTTCCCTTGCGCAGCCAGTCCGCCTTGCCCGGCGTGAACACGTAGTCCGCATCGTAGAAAACACTGCCGTCCTCGCGGGTGATGGTCGGTGTCTTTGAGCGGCCCATGCCCACGAAGTGGTTGCCCGCATGAGCAGCAATATGGCGGATGATGCGGTCTGTCTGATTGGGATCAGCGGGCATGAAGACCGAGAAGCGGAAGTAGTTCTTCATCAGGCCGAGATAGTCTATGCACTGGTGGGTCGGCCCGTCTTCGCCCACATCAAGGCCAACGTGGGTGGCCACCACCTTCACGTTGCTGTGATTGAAGTCGTTGAGCCTGTTCTGGTTATAGACCTCAGACACGGCAAACGAGCCAAAGGTGGAGAAGAAGGTGACGAGCTTCTCGCAGCTCATTGCCCCGGCTGTGCCTGCGGCGTGATGCTCCTGAATGCCCAGCTCCAGATACGCCTGCGGGGAATGCTTGTGAAAGCCGTCCATCTTCACCGAGCCTTCGAGGTCGCAGGAGATGCCAACAATCACCGGGGCTTGGCCCGACGTGTTGTTCGCTTGGGCAAGACTGAGCAGGGCATCACCGTAGGCGGAGCGGCAGTCGGTCATCTTGTCAGCGGCATAGACTATAGGCGTGCCCGGCTGCACTGTCGGGTAGTCGGCGCGCGGCGGCATGATGGTGTGCGTGGCGACCGGCTGCTTGCGCCGCTCCTGCCACGCGGCAAAGTCGTTCTCCACGCC
>JAGIXO010000203.1 GCA_026122915.1 Candidatus Electronema nielsenii
GGCTTTCATGAAGGCAAAAATCAAAAAAATAGCTGACGGCATCAAGAGTTTAAGCATTTGCGTCGAGACGATTTTTCAAACTATCTAAAAACTGAAATACTATACAATCAGAACAGGCTCAACGACTTCAACCACAGCAACGTGAAGGTGGTGGCCACCCATGTTGGCCTTGATGTGGGCGAGGACGGGCCGACGCATCAGTGCATAGACTACCTCGGCCTGATGAAAAACTACTTCCGCTTCTCGGTCTTCATGCCCGCTGATCCCAACCAGACTGCCCGCATCATCCGCCATATTGCTACCCATGCGGATAATCACTTTGTGGGCATGGGCCGCTCAAAGACACCGACCATCACCCGCGAGGACGGCAGTGTTTTCTACGATGCAGAATACGTCGTTACCCCCGGCAAGGCGGACTGGCTGCGCAAGGGAACTGATGCTGCCATCATCACCTACGGCGCAGTCACGCCAGCCTGCATGGAGGCGTGGGCGCTGCTGAAGAAGGCGGGCATCGGGCCGATAGTCACGGCGGAAGATCATCACAGAGACACTGGCCTCGATGCGTCCGTGGCAACGGTGCTGATCGACAAGGGTCTTGCTCCGAAGATGAAACGCTTGGGCGTGAAGCAGTACGGTGGCTCAGGCAAGCCGTCTGATCTCTACAAGCAGCAAGGATTAGACGCGGAGTCTATCGCCAAGACCGTGCTGGAGCTGCTCGGCTAAGAGCAAGGTACCCTCTCATTACCAAGCAGGGTACCTTGCCGTCGTGCTTCAGGGTACCCTCTCATCTATGCCGCAGGAAATGCGGACTGAATGAAGGGCATACTTTCCCTATGTTATTGAAGACTAATCATGGCGACATTTCTCAACACCAGCAAGATCAATTTCTTGCTCGACGAGCTGATTCAAACAGCCAAGGAAGAACTGATTTTGATCAGCCCCTATCTCAAGTTCAACGACCGAATGCAGGAGCTACTGCACGACAAGGGCGGACAGCAGCTTCAGGTCAACATCATTTATGGCAAGCAAGACCTGCGCCCAAACGAAATGAAATGGCTGGCAGAACAGAAGCACATCAAGACTAGCTTTTGCAAGAACCTGCACGCAAAATGCTATCTCAACGAGAACCATTGCATCATCACCAGTATGAACCTGTATGACTTCAGTCAGGTGAACAACAATGAAATAGGGGTGTCGTTCTCGAAGACGCAGGATAAGTTGCTGTATAACGATGCCTATGAGGAGGCGCAGCGGCTTATCCGTATCAGCGGAGAGAATAAGCCTACCACCTCTGCATCCGAGCAGCATCAGGAATGGAATAAACTGACTACGGCCAAGCTGGCAGAATACCTTGGCAAGTCAAGCAATGAGATATTCGGCCTGCTGATGAAAGAAGGCTATCTGGAGATGATCAAGGGAAGTTACGAGCTAACCGAGAAGGGGCGGAAAGTGGCAGGTGGTGAGAAGAGAATAAGTAGATACGGAGGTGCTCCGTATTTCCTCTGGAACAAGCCGAAGCAGAAGTGATAAGCTAAGAGTTTAATTCCCACATCATGCCCAGCACTACACTCATCAACACCTCCACCAATCTGCAAAAGGCCGTGGCCTGGATTGGCGAAACCATGCACCAGCACCCGGAAAAGCAGCGCGGCAAGGTGCTCGCTGAGGCTGAGCTGCGCTTTGACCTCACGCCTGCGGAGTGCGAGTTCCTCAATCATAACTTCAAGGAAACCGGCTGCTGATGGCTGCGCCTCCTTCGCTGCTTGAGGAGCGTCTGCGCGGTATTGTCGAGCGGATAACCTACCACGACCCGGACAGCGGCTGGGCCGTGCTGCGGGTCGCGCCGCTCAACGCCCGCGACGAAGAAGAGGCCACGGTCACG
>JAGIXO010000204.1 GCA_026122915.1 Candidatus Electronema nielsenii
GGCCTACAAGCGCAACCCGATGCGCTCCGAGCGAATGACCGGCCTTGCCCGCAAGCTGATGGGCCTGCCCGCCGATTTTGCGGCCACTGCCGCCAACCAGTGGTTCGAGCGGACGCTGGACGACTCGGCCATCCGGCGCATGGACATGGCCCAAGCCTTCCTGCTGACAGACGCGATCCTGCGGCTGTATGTCAACATCACCAGCGGCATGGTGGTCTATCCCAAGCAGATCGAAAAGCACCTGCGGGCCGAGCTGCCCTTCATGGCCACGGAGAAGATTCTCATGGCCTGCGTCGAGCGAGGCAAGAGCCGTCAGGAGATGCACGAGGTGATCCGCGAGCATTCTGTGGCCGCAGGGCTGGCGGTGAAGGAGGAAGGGCTGGACAACGACCTGCTGATCCGGCTGGCTGAGGATGAGCGCGTGCCTTATTCGCTCGACGAGCTGGAGGTGCTGATCGGCAATTACCAAGAATTCACCGGTCGTGCTCCGCAGCAGACCGAGGAGTTCTTGGACGAGGTGGTCGCGCCGGTGCTGGAGCGGCACAAAGACCTGCTCGGTGGGGTGGATTCCTCGCTCAAGGTTTGAGCCGTGCGCACCTTTTATCTCCGTATCCGGCCTGACCGGATCAGCCTATTCCGCTTTCTGCTCGAAGGCTACGACGGCCTTGCCGTGCTTTCCACTGTGGATGTTCAGCAAGGAATTGTCAGGCTGATTGTGCCGAAAGACAGATATGCGGAGCTGTGGGGACTGCTGGCGGCGATCTGCGGGGAGCTGACGCAGGACAACGCTGTTTCAGGAAGAAATTAGCCGAACAGGGCGGCCACAGGGGATCGCCCCTACAACCGGGGGAGACATGGACAACCAATTCGACAGCGAGGGTGATAACGCCACAGGCAAGCAGGAGAAGATCAAGCAGAAGCTGCGCTGGTTATGGCAACATCCTGAAGTGACTTGGAGCGGTACGGGGATTTACGTGGTGTCACTTGTTGTCGCTACCGGACTTGCTGCTGCCTCATGGCTCTTCTGGCCTGAGGAAAGCCCGCCGCCAGCCCAGACAAAGAGTATCTCCATCAAGGGCAACAACAGCGGCACTGCGGTCATAGGGGATCATGCGGTGGTGAATAACACCAGCGGCGTGCCGCCAGAGGTCTTTGCCAAGTACGTGAAGGAGCTTGGCGCGACCGAGCAGATCGTCGAGGGCTTCTTCGGCACGCTGCTGAAAGAGAAGGTGCCGCGTGACCAGTGGGACAGCAAGCTGCGTGAGATAGCCGCCAACTACAAAGAACTGCTGGCCCGCGTGGGCGACAACCAATCGGCCAAGCAGGCCATTGAGCGCGGCGACTACGCCAAGGCGGAACAGCTGCTGGAGGACGTTGCCAATCAGCAAAGCATTGCTGCGGCTGAGGCTCATGCAGACAACGCCCGCCTCCAAGAAGTGCAGTTGCGCTACGCCAAGGCTGCCGGGTACTGGCAGAAGGCCGCTGCCCTGCTGCCGGAAGACAGCAAGAAGGAACGCTCGCTCTATCTGGGCAACGCAGGAGAAGACTTATACCGGGTTAGCCGCTACAGCGAAGCCCTACCCCTATATGAGCAGAGCTTGGCAATAAACCGCGAACTGGGCGACAAGGAAGGGGAAGGCACAACGCTGAACAACATCAGCCAGATTTACCATGCGCAGGGTGACTACACCACTGCCCTGAAGTATCTGGAGCAGAGCCTTGTCATTCACCGCGAAGTCGGCAACAGGGCAATGGAAGGCGTGACGCTGAACAACATCAGCCTGATTTACGATGCGCGGGGCGACTCCGCCACCGCCCTGACCTATTTAGAGCAGAGTCTTGTCATCCGCCGGGAGATTGGCGATAAGAAAG
>JAGIXO010000205.1 GCA_026122915.1 Candidatus Electronema nielsenii
TGGTTTTTTTGTTTGTTCTCGCCTATGGCCTTGAAAAAATTATGCTTTAGGTAGCAATTTGGGTTGTTTAAATTATCGTCTTCGCCCCCTTTTATCAACTCCTTAGTTCTGCGAAGTCCTAATGAACTTGTAACGCGCCTCTTCATCGTCTGCTACAATCTCAGCTTGAGAGCATCACTTGTCAATTAGCCACTACCATTTTTTCTATGTGCCGTCCGCTTTGTCAGTTATGGTTCACTATTACCGTATTTTTCCTCCATCATTCTCAAAACACAGCCCTGCCGCACCTTCGCTGTACCCACTGAAATGGACGATCTGCGGCCTGTGCTGCTGCCCGGCAAGACGCAGACAGGCTGTGCCGTCCGGGTTGGGTTGGCTGCGAGGAGGAGGATGACAGTTTGTCCCATGCTGAATCTCTTTGAAGTTGCATTTGTTCAGCAGAGCAATCGCTTGTCCTGTTCCAGTAACTGCCTGAACACCGCGCAGAACTGCTCCCAGCTTAGTTCTTGCTTGATACCAGGACAGGAGTCACGGATGGTACGGAAGTTATCTTCGTCAGCCAAGATGCTGGGATGCAACGGCCACTGCCCGCATCGCCAAGGACGGCCTTCATGCACTGCGCAGCCGCTCTCTGCGGTATAAAAGATGCAGTGATGATCGACGATTCGCATTTGCACCACGCCTTCAGTCACGCGCCAGTATTGTTCTTCCATCTCCTCGCGGCTCAGGCCGAGTTCAGCCATCATCCGCGCCTGATCTTCTTGGTCAAGCGAAACCGTGGTCTCACCTTGGCAGCAATAACCACAGCGGGTACAGGTAAAGATATCGGACAGTTGCGCGGGACTCTTCTTCATGCGCTCGGCTCCATCAAGCCTATCAAGGCCTCGATGACCTTGTCAGCCTCTACGCTAATTTGATCAAGCCGAGAATCAAGCATGTAGCAAGGCGCAGTCACGATCTTGTTAGCCCGATCAATGATGATCTCTCCCTGCCACGTTGGTGCATGACAGCCGCCCATTGCGCTAATATCCGCTGCTGTGGCTGCGTCCTGTCCAGCAGTGACAGTTACTTTGCCCAAGACTTTAGCCAGAATGACCGGGGCAATGCAAAGCGCACCAATGGGCTTACCTGTCTTGTGCATGGCGATGATCGCCTGCTCCACGTCTGGGTTGACCGTGCAGTTTGCGCCATCAAAGGCGTAGGTGCAGAGATTCTTGGCTGCGCCAACTCCACCGGGAATAACCAAGCCGTCAAAGGCAGCGGCATCAAACAAGGCTAAGTCCTTGATCTTACCGCGAGCGATGCGAGCTGATTCGATCAGCACGTTGCGCTGCTCTGGCATTGCCTCGCCGGTGAGATGGTTCAGCACATGATGTTGCAGCACATTTGGTGCAAAGCATTGATACTCGGCTCTGTGCTTGTGAATGGCCCAAAGGGTCAGCGTGGCTTCGTGGATTTCTGAGCCGTCACGCTGGCCGCAGCCGGACAGAATAACAGCAATTCTCTTGCTGGGCATATTAACAATGTTTGAGGGAAATGGGTTCCGGCGGGAATAGGGCCTGCAACACAGGCGAAACGCTACGTTCCGCCTGCTTTGGATGTTACGGTTATGGCTGAGGCTGACCAGCGGCGGCGGCAGCGGCTGCTGCGGCTTTTGCTATTTCAACGACTTTTTTAAGTGCTATCTTGTCCTCATCTGTTAGCGGCACAGAGGGACAGCGTGGGTCTGTTTTTTGCAGGGCAATCTGCATATCTTCAGTGATTGGAATAGGCATACAGCCATGACCGTCTTCACAGATCATATCCCATTTTGGTGCGGCTTGTGCATGACAGGAAAGACAGTTGCC
>JAGIXO010000206.1 GCA_026122915.1 Candidatus Electronema nielsenii
GGGCAAGGTAACGTTGCCTCGCTCAGAGATACGAATTGAAATACGGATTGCTCCGTGCCTCTTTACCGATGGTGGATTTGGAGCCACCGTAGCTGTGGCCCGGCCAAACGATGGTTTCAGGCGGCAGATTGAGCAGCCGCTCGCTGATCGACTGCGACAGCTCCTTCATCGAGCCGCCGGGGAAGTCGGTGCGCCCCACGCCGCCGACAAAAAGGGTGTCGCCAGTGAAGCAGTTCGGCGCATGATACAGACACATGCCGCCTGGACTGTGGCCCGGCGTATGGATCACGGTCAATTGCTCCTCGCCGATGCTGATGATGCTCCCGTCCTCGACTAAAATGTCCGCAGGCGGCGAGTCCGGCAGGCCGAGCATGGCGAAATAGCTCTGCGCTTCCTCGGTGCTGAAGAATTCGGCATCCGCCCGGTGCATGATGATCTTCGCGCCAGTGGCCTGCTGAAGCGGCCCGTTGCCGCAGACATGGTCAGGATGGCCGTGGGTGTTGATGATAGAGATCACCTCCAGCCCGCTTTTCTTGCAGGCAGCCAAAATTTTGCCCTCGTCACCGCCGGGATCGATCACAGCGGCCTTGCCGGTCTTCTCGCAGGAGACAATGTAGCAGCAGACATTCATCATGCCGACGGTCAGTTGCTCTATTTTCATAACACAATCTGGAAGAGGTCAGAGAGGATGATCAGGAGCGCTGCCGCAATCGCATCCGCAGGTGGAGGAGCTGGCCATGTTCAGGCTGATGCCCTTGGCAGGCAGCCGCTGCTCCACTGCACTGACCACGGCGGCAAAGGCTTTGACCGCCGGACTGTCTGCGCCGGAGGAAAGATAGGGCGTGCCGCTGTCGCCGCCCATCACCACGCGCGGGTCCATGGGAATTCTGCCTAAGAAGGGCAAATCAAAGTCACGGGCAGTCTTTTCACCGCCGCCGGTGCTGAAAATATCGACCGTCTCGCCGCAATGAGGGCAGACGAAACCGGACATATTCTCCACCACACCGACAACAGGCATCTTCACGGTCTTGCAGAAGTTGATCGACTTGCGCACATCAGCCAAGGCAACCTCTTGCGGCGTGGTCACGACCAGTGCCTGCACGTTGGGCATGGTCTGGGCCACAGAAAGCGGCTCATCACCAGTGCCTGGAGGCGCGTCAACGATCAGATAATCCAGCTCGCCCCAGTCCATGTCAGCGACAAACTGGCGGATGGCTTGGATTTTCAGCGGCCCGCGCCAGATGATCGCCTCGTCGCGGTCTTTCATCATATATTCGAGCGAGACCACCTTCACTTTGCCGTTGTAGAGCAGCGGCGCAACGAGGTCATTCGCCTTCTGCGCTGGCTCCAAGCTGCCGGTGAGGTTGAGCATCCGGCAAACATCCGGGCCGTGCAGATCAACGTCCATCAAACCCACCTTCCAGCCGCGCTCGGCCAGCCCCAGAGCGAGGTTGACCGCCACCGTGGATTTGCCGACCCCGCCCTTGCCGCTCATCACCAGTATCTTGTGCTTGATTTTGCCGAGCGATTTGGTGATGGCGATGTCCTGCTGGGCTAAATGGGCCTGCGCGTCTGTTGGTGATCCGCAGTTAGACTTGCTGCTGCCGCATGAACTTTTACATGAACTCATTGCTGTCTCCTTTCGGTTGAAAAAATGCGCCGCTGACCGGGCTGAAGGTTAGGACAAAGAAATTCTCGCCCCTCCAATTCCAGTTGCGATATCAATTTTTTAGATTGTTTTATAGGGACGAACCCCTGTGTTCGCCCTTTTTGTGCCAGGAAGACATAAAGATATACCTAATGTGCAACTCTTTTAAACTTG
>JAGIXO010000207.1 GCA_026122915.1 Candidatus Electronema nielsenii
ATAGCTCAAATATAGCACATGCAGGGGAACTATGCAATTTAACTCAACAATAGGTAGAAGCTTGGGTTAATCCATAACCTCTGCCCAGAAAATGTGCCCAAAAAACGATATGAAAGACTCAACGTATTTCATCGGCTTCCTATTAAGAATTCCTTGTCCAAAGCAACGATTCTGCCGTAGCGGATTTCCGCCACCTTGCTCTGATCACCGGCCCGCTCTGCCCGCTGCTCCTCGCTGCGGGCCTCGTCAATTTTCGTCTTGATCGCCCGGATGCGCTGGATGACATCTTTTTCCAGCTGCCACTGGCCTTTCATGGCGTTGAGCGTGTCGTTCAGTTCGGCCAAGTCTTTCTTGAGCCGCTCCAGCTGCTCCTGCGAGGCCCTGTCTTTTTCCTTTTTGAGGGCCTCCTGCTCGATCTCCATCTTGATCCGCTTGCGCTCCAGCTCGTCAATCTCAGTGGGCATGGAGTCAATCTCAATGCGCAGCTTGGAGGCCGCTTCATCAATCAGATCAATGGCTTTATCCGGCAGAAAGCGGTCGCTGATGTAGCGGCTGGACAGGACAACCGCCACCACAGTGATGGCGGTTAAAAAAACGAGCTACCTTCTGCGGCTGTCTGCCTTCTTGTACACCCAATTATTTTCCCGTTTGCCCACTGCAATCACGATAACAACCAGTTCGGATTCAATCACCTCATAAACCAACCGATAACCAACTGCCCGCAGCTTGATTTTGTACCGGTTTGCGCTGCCTGAGAGTTTGGCTGCCGGAATGAAGGGATTGTTCAGCCGCTCTGTCAGCTTTTTCTTGAACTGCTCCTTAATCGAAGCATCCAACGCCTTCCATTCTTTCAGGGCTTCGGATAGGAAATCCAGCTTATAGCTCATCCAGTTCCACCCTGATCCGCTCCTGCCCTTTGCGGGCATCGGCAATGGCATTCAGCTCCATGTCTTCAAGCTGGTCGAGCAGTTCTTCATAGGCCCGTGCCGGAACGCAGTAAAACGCAGGCTTGTTGCGGTTAAGGATGGCGACTGATTCGCCTTCTCCCTGCGCTAGAACGCCCATCGGATTTTTCTTCAATTCAGAGATGCTGGCTATTCTGCTGGCTAAAATGCGCTCTGCCATAATTTCCCCTCCGTGACTTATTGAGAATGCTCGGAACAACTCTTATGGTAATATGTTCCACTGGCCGCTGTCAAAGTAAAAGCAGCCACAACATCTGCCCTTTTTTTGATTTTTCAGGCTTGTCAGGTCGGGCGGTGCCGGGTATGTTTGCATTGAAATGGAGATAACTAACTGAAACCGAACAGGAGGCCCGAATGGACGAGGTGAAAATCTTTATTGAACTGCCGCAGGAAGTGGAAAAATGGCTAATTCAGAACGAGACCAGCTTGGCGCGGCTGCTCCGACAGCAGGGCGTTGTGGTGCGGGAAAGCCATGAGCTGAATCCCTTCAGGCAGAAAGATGGCAATGCGACAGAGCGGGATTTAAAGCTGGTGCTCACTGTAATAACCAGCACTGTAACCAGTGTTGCCGCTGCGATTGCCGCTGTTGGCTTTGTAGCGGACAACATCCTCAATACGATAAATAAAAGGCCGGTTCTGCATATCTCCCACATTGAACGAGTGGTGCTTGATGCGAAGGGCAACGTGGTTTTCGGCAAGGATGGGCAGCCGTTGTATGAGGTTGAGGAAAAGCCGATTCTGCTGGAGCCAAGGGCAATAGATTCAACAGCAGGCGTTCAGTTCAAATTCGGCGACAAGGTATTGCTGATCATAGGCTCACC
>JAGIXO010000208.1 GCA_026122915.1 Candidatus Electronema nielsenii
TTGGTGGGTCAACCGCGACTCTGCCGCGCCCTGCACCTACTACTGCCCGATGCACATCCCGACCATCGACCGGCTGCGGATGATCCGCGAGGGCAGGAACGAGGAAGCCTACGAGATGCTGCTCCGCTACACGCCTCTCCCAGCCTCGGTCTGCGGCACCATCTGCCCCAACCTCTGCATTCAAAATTGCTCGCGGAAAAAGATTGATTTTTCTATTGATGTCTCGGTGCTGGGGCAGGCGGTGCATAATGTGGATCCGCCCAAAGGCAAGCCCGCTACTGGCCACAAAGTGGCGGTCATCGGCGGCGGCCCGGCAGGCATGGGCGTGGCTTGGCATCTCGCTTTGGCTGGAATTGAGGCCCACATTTTTGAAAAGGGCGACCAGCTCGGCGGCAAGCTGGCCCAGACCATTCCGTGGGAGCGGCTGTCCAAGGCGGTCTGGGAGATGGAGGTGCAGCGTTTCCTCAAGCAGGAGCTGATCAAGGTGCAGCTCGGCGTGAGCATGACCCAGGAGAAGATCGAGCAGCTCAAGGCCGAGTACGATTACGTCATCGTCGCGGTCGGCACGCATCAGCCGAAGATCATTCCTTTTACCGGCCACGAGCGGGTGATTCCGGCCCTTGATTATCTGAAGGCGGCGAAGAGCGACACGCCCATGCCGACGGGCAAGCAGGTGGTGATCATCGGCGCGGGCAATGTCGGCTGCGACGTGGCCGCCGAGTGCTACCGATTGGGCGCAAGCCAAGTTACCTTGGTGGACATCCAGAAGCCGCTGGCCTTTGGCAAGGAGCGCGAGGCCGCTGAAGCTCTCGGCGCGGTCTTCAAATGGCCCGTGATGACTAAAGAAGTCACCGAGCAGGGCCTTGTCACCGACAAAGGTGAGCTGATTCCGGCGCAGACGGTCATCATCTCCATCGGCGACGTGCCCAGCCTGCCTTTCCTGCCAGAGAGCGTGAACGTGATGAAGATCGCAGGCGGTTCGTGGATCAAGACCGATGAGGCAGGCCGCACCAGCGATGCCAAGATTCTCGCGGTCGGCGATGTTGAGCGGCCTGGTCTGGCCACCAACGCCCTTGGCGCGGCCAAGCGGACAGCCGAGTATCTGATCGCGGAGCTGGAGGGCAAAGCGTGGAAGCCCTTCACCAAAAAATTGATTCAATACGAGGCGTTGACCATCGCCCACTATGATCCGGCGGAGGACAAGGGCAAGACCGAGGAGCAGCAGGCGGCCCGCTGCCTGAGCTGCGGCTCCTGCCGCGACTGCCATTTGTGCGAGACCATGTGCCCGACCCACGCCATCACCCGCGAGGACGTGCCTGCCCAAGAGACTGCTGACGGCGTGGCCTACCGCTACGTCTCCGATGACAGCAAGTGCGTCGCCTGTGGCTTCTGCGCCGACACCTGCCCCTGCGGTATCTGGACCATGAGGCCGTTTTAGCGCATCTGCCCGATAAATAGGGTGAAAAAGGAAAGGGTTCGGGCCGCAAGCCTGAACCCTTTTTGCGTTTGCAGCGTCAGCGCAAGTGTTTTTATGCGGCTTGGAAATATTTCTTGACGACATAAGCAAAAGTGGTAATCTGGCTGGGTAAAGCTGGTCAGCCAGTGAAACGAATTAGCCTGCCCGGTTTTGATAAGAAGGTCTCATTGCAACGAAGAGAGAGGCCATAGGAAGAAACTGGCGATTCATTTTCTTCCTATCAGCGTTGAGTTTTAAAAAATGGGCGGCTATAGAAAGAAACTGAGTACCTATTCTACAACATGCGCCCAATGGATC
>JAGIXO010000209.1 GCA_026122915.1 Candidatus Electronema nielsenii
CCAGTGAGGAGCCACGCTGCACACCAGTGAGGAGCCACGCTGCACACCAGTGATGTCCGCGTCTCGACACCAGTGAGGAGGCAGCCTGCGCACTGGTGTGAAAATTCTCTCCTCACTGGTGCCATCCTCTATCAGACCGCATTCCTTCTCTTTTCTGTTGACAGAAGCCGCCGTCCGTTTTACGCTGGCATTCATACATGCAGCTCAATTTTTTCCTCAAGGAGAAGCATTATGGCAACTGTGCAAGTGCGGATCGAGGGCAATGCCCTGACCACGCCCCCGTCGTATTCCGTTCGTTTTGTGCCTAAAGACACGCTCGGCTATGATGAGCTGGCCGCCGAGGTGGTGCAGATGCACCCCAACTATGCCCAGGAGGATGCCAAGACCATCATCATGGCGGCGATGGAGCGGATTGGCGTGAACCTCATCAACGGCAACCAGACAGTGCTGCCGGATGCCTTCACCTTCGGCCTCTCCTTCAGCGCGCGGCTGGACTCGCCCGACGACCCGCTGCCGCCGGTTGCGGACATGCTCAATGTGCGCGTCCATGCGTCCAAATCCTGCACCGAGACCGTGCAGCGGGCGGTGCAGATCGAACGCCTGCCCATGACCGAGAAGGTGCCGGTGATCAGCGCGGCGGAAGACACGGTGCTCGGTCTGAATGACGTGCTGCACAGCGGCGGCGCATTGCGGCTGACCGGCACGAATCTCCTCTTTGACCCGAAGAAGCCGGAACAGGCCTGCGTGATCGAAGGCACCCGCAGCGGACGGACGGTGCAGACGCGCTTTGTCGGCATCGCCAACACCGAAGTCACCCTGCTGCCGGACATCCCGGCGCAGAACGAGCCGTGGAACAACGAGTACACGCTCTCTCTCAGCACGCGCTACACCGAGAACGGCACCCTGCGCACGGGCATCTACCGCCGCAAACTGCGCACACCATTGACGCTGACCAATTTCGGCCACCCCAATCCGCCTGATGTCGGCATCCTGACGGACAAGGCCGCGTCTCCGTATGTCACTGTCACCGGCGGCTCGTTGAGCGCGGACGAGATGGTGCGCATTCAAGTCATCCTCGACCTGCACGCAGGCAGCCTCGCCTTCAATTTGCTGGACATGACCGAAGGCGGCAAGGCGGGCGCAGCGGTGACAGTGACAGGCAACGGGCCATTCACACTGACGGGCTTCAGCGGCTCGGCCCTCAGCAACCTTGCCTTGACCGTGAACAACTTCGCTGATCTGGTGAAGATGATCAGGAGCGGGTATTCCAGCAGGCTGGTGGAGGTGTTGGTGCTGAAGAAGAATTGATAGGCGGCGCGGCCTCGTCCATGCTCCAAGGCGAGAACGCGGCGGAGCTGGACTTCAACGCGGTGCAGCGCGGCGACGCGGAGATGGAGCAGAAGATGAACCGGGTCATCCGCGCCTGCAACGAGATGGGCGGCAGGACGCTCATCGAGGTCATCCACGACCAAGGCGCGGGCGGCCCGGCCAACGTGCTCAAGGAACTGGTCGAGCACTCCGGCGGGCGCATTGAAATCCACCGCATCCGCGTGGGTGATCCCACCATGTCGGTGCTGGAAATCTACGTGGCCGAGTATCAGGAGCGCAACGGCCTGCTCATCCGCCCGGAGAATATTGAGCAGTTCCTATCTATTTGCGAGCGCGAGAAGGTGGCCTGCGAGGTGCTGGGCGAAGTCACCGGCGACCTGCGCTTTGTGGTCTCGGACGAGCAAGACGGCAGCACGCCCGTGGACGTGG
>JAGIXO010000021.1 GCA_026122915.1 Candidatus Electronema nielsenii
GAAACCGGAACAGAGACAGGAGGGAATGAGGGAATGAAACGACAAGAGGCAAAAACCTACAAAAAGGGCTGGGGACTCCGGTGGAAGCTGATGGCTCTGCTGCTCCTCGTTGGTCTTATCCCCTATCTGGCCAACGCGCTGCTTGACCAGTACTATGCTTCCGCAGCTCTTGAGGACCGCGCCCAGTTTCAGCTCGAGTCCATCCGCGAGCTGAAAAAGACCCAGGTACTCACCTACGTTCGCGAGCGTTACAGTGACGTGCAGATGCTGGCTGAGATCATGCAGTCGCTCCATACTGAAGCTCTGAACAAGATCAAAGGCTTCGAGGGTAACAAACAGCTGGCCATCGAGCGCTTCCTCAACAAGCGTTTCGCGGATATCAACGCGCTGGCCAGCAACTTGGGTACCATCGCCGCCATGCAGGATTTTGCGACGGCCTTCAAGGAGGAGGGCGACAAGGTTGGCGGCAGCATGTGGAACGGCTACAAGGAAAAGTACGCGCCGATGCTGCAAAACTACGTTAAGCAATACGGCTATTACGACACCATGCTGGTCTCGCTGGACGGCGATATCGTGTACTCAACGACTGAGGAGTCTGACTTAGGCCAGAATATGGTCAAAGGCGCGCTGAAAGATTCCGCTGTAGGCCGTTTGTTCGTCAATGCCCTGAAAGAGACTGCCTTGGAGGACTATGCCCCCTACGCTCCCTCTGGCAACAAGCAGGCTCTGTTCATCGGCACACCAATCAAGGTTGATGGCAAGGTCATCGGCGTAGCCATCACTCAGCTGTCCTCGAAAGAGATCAACGACATCGTCCAAGAGCGCGAGGGTCTGGCCGCTTCGTTTGAGTCCTACATCGTTACCGGCACTAAGGACAATCCTAAGTTAGCCTCTGACCGTGCTGTTAAAGAAGGTAAAATCGGTGATCCTAAGCCTGGTAAAAACTCCGAGCTGGTGCTCTCTGGTCAGACTGGCGACTTCTTCCAGACAGGCCCGACGGGTCTGTTCGAGCTGACCACCTTCCGGCCCCTCAAGGTGCCGGGTGTAAACTGGGGTCTGATCACCACCGGTACCCTGACTGACGTACTCGTACCCCAAGCCACAGGTGAGACCGACGACCTGCTGACCAAGTACCAGAAAGCCTACGGCCATTACGACATCGCCCTGATCGATGCCACTGGCTATGTGTATTACACCGTTAAGAAGGGAAAGGAATATCACACCAACATTTTCACCGGCCCGTACAAAGACACCAACCTCGGCAAGTTAGCTCGTCAGGTTGCTGATCGGAAAGAAGCCGCGATGATTGACCACGCTCAGTATGCGGCGGATGAAAACAAGCCGGTCGCCTTCCTCGCGGCCCCGGTTTTGGAAAAAGGCGAGCTACAGTCCATCGTTGCGGTACGTATTACCAACGCCTCGCTGCAAGCCCTGATGGATGAGAAAACCGGTCTGGGCGACACCGGCGAGACCTTCCTCGTAGGTACTGACTTTTTGCCTCGTACTAACTCCCGTCTTGGTCTTAAACTCTTTGATCAGGATTCTAAGTTAGAAACTGAGCTGGTAAAGAGAACCTTGGGCGAGGATAAATCGGTTCTGGTTGCTGGTACCTTGGACTATAAGCAGAACAAAATTATTGGTACGGGTGTTAAAGTAGGTTTGAATAAAGAGCTGGGCGCAGACTTTGAGTGGGCGATGATCGCCAAGATCAACCAAGCTGAAGCTCTGAAGGCTGTAACCGAAATTCGTAACCGCGCTATTTTGATCGGTATCGGCATCTTGTTTGCCATCGGTATCATGGCGTGGATCGTAGGAGGTATCTTCGCTAAACCCATCGTTTCCATCGCCGAGGTTGTACGACAGGTTGCGTCTGAACGAGACCTGACCCTGAACGTGCCGGTTGCGTCGGGCGACGAGGTAGGACAGATGGCTGCGGAGTTTAACTCGATGCTGATTGAGTTGAACAGATCGTTTAAAGAGGTTGAGCAGGTTTCCCAGACGGTTGCGACCAACGCCAAGGACGTGGCAAACCGCGCCGCTGGTAACCGTGACCGTGCTGAGATCGAGGTAAAGCAGTCTGAGAAATCTCGAGAGCTGATTGAGACGATGGGTACGACCGCTGGTCAGGTTGCTGAGGGCGCGAAAGCCCAGCAGGAATCCGCTCTTAAATCCCAGCGCACGATTGCCGAGCTGCTTCAGTCCATGAACACGGTAAGTAGCGCGGTTATCAAGCAATCAAAAGAAGCTGAAACCGTTACCAACCGCGTAGGCGACATGGGACAGACCGGCGCACTGGTTGTGGCCACGTCCGGCGAGCAAGGTAAAATGGTTATGCAGGTGACGGCCTCGATGAACGAGATCACCGCCGCCGTGCGTAACATGGGTCAAGCAATTAACAACGCCACCCAGCAGGGTCAAGAATCACTGAAAGCTGCGAACGCCGGTCGTACCGCTGTTGAAAACACGGTTGCTGGTATGCACGCTATTGCTGAGTCTTCTGGCCAGATTTCTGAAATCATCAGCGTTATTACCGAGATCGCGGAGCAGACCAACTTGCTGGCTCTGAACGCTGCGATTGAGGCCGCCCGTGCCGGTGCGCACGGTAAGGGCTTCGCGGTTGTTGCCGACGAGGTTGGTAAGCTGGCGCAACGTTCCTCTGAAGCTGCGAAGGAAATTACCCAGCTGATCAAAGACTCGACCGCCAAGGTAGATGAGGGTGCGAGATACTCCGAGCAGCTGCAAAGCGCGCTCGCCTTGATCGATGCCAGCGGTCGTAACAACATGAAGTCGATTGAGGAAATCGCGTCGGTTGCCCACGTTGTTGAGAAAGACATCCAAGGTGTTCAGAACTTTGTTCAAGAGCTGAACAAACTGGCCCAGCAGATTGCTACAATGGCCGGTGAGCAGGGTACTCGTCGTAAAGCTGCTGAGGACGCGCTCGCTGCGATGGTTCAGCAGTCTCAGATCATCAGTGCGCTGGTTGCCGAAGCCACGGTTGGTTCGACCACTATCGACGGTGAGATGCGCGAGATTGTGCGTCGTACCGAGGTACTGAACGAGCTGGTTACTGCCCAAGGCCAGCGTTCTGCGAACGCGATCAAAATCGCCCAGCAGTCCTTTGAAGGTGCGAAGAAGACCGTAGAAGGCGCAGGTACCGTTGTGGCGATCACCGGTGAGTTGACCTCCGCTTCTGCAAAGTTGCGGGAGCAGGTTGAGCAGTTTAAACTCTAATTTGCTGGACCGCCTCTTGTCTGCTGCTCCGCGTCTATCTTTCCGGCGCGGAGCAGTTCGCTTTCAACGAAGAAAACGCGGGACACCGCGCAACGAGGAGACCATTCATGCCAGAGGGATTTGCAGCCGAAAAGAGGTTTGCCGACCGGGAAGAAAAAGAGCAGCTCATGCAGCTGGTCGGTTTCACCATCGGCAAGGAGCAGTTCGGCGTGGACATACTCATGGTGCAGGAGATCATCCGTTCCGCGCCGATTACGTCGGTGCCTAATTCACCGGATTTTATTGAGGGTGTTATTAACCTGCGCGGCAACATCATTCCGGTTATTGAGCTGCGCAAGCGGCTGAATTTGTATCGGAAAGAAAGCGACACCAAAGATGCTTGGATACTGATTCTTGACATTGGAGGCCGCGTTACCGGCTTCATTGTCGATTCAGTGACCAAGGTACTCAAAATTATGGAAAGCACCATCGAGCCGCCGCCTGATGTGATCATGGCCGGGCTGGCGAACCGCTACATTAAGGGGGTCTGCGACATCGGCGGTAGCCTCCTCATTCTGTTGGATTTCAACCGCATTTTGATGGCGGATGAGCTGCAACAGCTGGGTTCAATCAAAGGAGAATAACGCAGATGAGCAAACGGGTTCTGGTTGTCGATGACTCCTCCATGATGCGCAAGATGATTGTCAAGCTGCTCCAGCCGCCGGGACACATCGTGGTGGGGCAAGCCAAAAATGGCATTGAGGCGATTGAGCTGTATAAGGCCCTGAAGCCCGACATCGTGACCATGGACATCACCATGCGGGATATGGACGGTTTAGCTGCGGCCAAGGAAATTCTCCGCTTTGATAAATCAGCTCATATCATTTTCCTCTCCAATCTTGACGAGGAAGTCTATCGGGCAGAGGTGGAGAAACTTGGCGCGCGTGGCTTTGCCAGCAAGCATAAGGCTAAGGAAATTCTGGATATGATTGAGGAGGAAGAGGACGGCGGAGGCCAAGACTCTGGTATCTGACTCTCTGTCTGAGCAGGGAGCAATCCGGCAATGCGGGCATTGCCACAAAGAACATTTTCACTAACACGGATTTGTCGCCTATGTCAACCTCGCCCCAGGAAGCTGAAGGCATGAGTCTGAAGAACAAGGCTCTGTCGTTCTTTGCTTTGACCGTTTTGCTGACTCTGTTCATAGCTGTTTTCGTTATGCGCGGTGGACCGCCAGTCGCCGCGCTTGCAGCTCTGGGCCTCTTACTCTGTGTTTTAGCAGCGGCCCTCCTTTCCTTTCAAATTTTTGTATTGAAGCCACTGGCAGATGTTCACGCTGTCACTCGGCAGATGATCGACGGCCACTTGGACCGCCTTAATCGTATCCACAGAGCTGATGAGATCGGACGACTGGGCGAAAGCATCAACGATCTGGCCGTTAATATGCAGGAAGTGTTGCTCTTTGTTTGGAATCACGGCCAAGAGAGCCGCGAACTGTTGGAACGAATCGCAGCGTTGAGCGACGCGGAGCCGCAATCAGAACTTGACGAAGATATTGAACAAATGCGACAAAGTAATGAAAATCTGAAAGACATCGTTACGTCGTTCAGCTATTTTGAAATCAGACTGGAACACGAGCGGATGATGGCTGAATCGGACTGCGGCAAAGATGGAGCCTGCTGCGGTGGCGGTGCGGCTTGCAAATATCCGACGGCCTGAAGGATAAGGAAAACATGTCCGGCGGAGGAGCCGGGCCGGAAAAGCTGCAAAAACTTGACAACCTGCATGGTCGGACTGCGACAGGGTGAGCAATATGATAGACACGTCAATGCTGCCGGATTTCATCGTTGAAGCGGCGGAACATCTTGAAGAGATGGAGAACAGCCTGCTCAAACTGGAGGAAGGCCACGGAAAGGAAAACAAAGAAGTCTTAGATGAACTTTTTCGCTCTATGCACACCATCAAAGGAGCGGCCCAATTTGTCGGCATTGACCGGGTTGCCGGGTTGTCGCACAAATTAGAAAATCTGCTTGATTTGATCCGCAAGGGTACGCAGTCGCTGTCTCCAGCAGTCACTGATTTGCTGATTGAGAGCAAAGACCGCATCAATCTCTTGGTAGAAGAGTTGGAGCGTAATCAAGTCGAAGATTCAGAGGTTGATGATTTGCTCGCGCGAATCAAAAACTTGGTTGAGGGTGGTGTTCCTGAAAGTCCAGTAATTGCGCCTGCGCCACCGCCTTACGAAGAGCCGCGCAAAGGCTCTTTGGCTGAAGAAAATATGGCCGAGGAGTATGACGAAGAGCTGTACAGCATCTTCCTCCAGCAGCTCAAAGAGAACATTCCCTTCCTTTACGCCCAGACCGTTGAGCTGTCGATCTCAGTTGACAAGCAAGACGTACTCTACCGTTGCAGCGATTCGATTAAAAGCCTCAAGTCTTCAGCCAATTACATGGGCTATGAGAAGTTGGCCAAGCATTACACCGACTGGCAGCGCGAGATCAGCAATGCTGTAGATCAGCTTTCAGCGGGTAAAATGCCGAATCTCGGCTTCATGCAGGATTACATCGACGAAATTATCCGTTCCTTCCCGCAAGCGATGGACGGTTACTCGCAGGAAGATGCGGGCCAAGCCGCAACAAAAAAGCCAAAATCCGATTCCGCCGCATTAGATTACATTTTCTCGTCTGACGGGCCGCAACATGAAGACGAGGAGAAGGATGCTGCGCAGGCAAACGATCTTGATTTAGCCTTAGATTCGATCTTTTCAGATGAAGATGAAGAAGACGGGCCAATTGCTGTCACTCTCTCTGGGTCGGTGGATGATGACGAGGACGAAGAAAACGACAAGGATGAGAAGGAAAATGTGCGGTCGGTGACTACGTCTTCTGCACCTACCACACCTGCGCCGCCGGAACGCAAGCCGCTAAGTCTCGAATATGAGCTGTCCGAAGATGAACACGATCAAGAATTGGTCTCCATTTTTCTCAAGAAGCTCCAGACTGACATCCGTTTTCTGCGAGAGCAGGAGACCGCATTGCCTGCTGCTTCTGACAAAAAAGAACTGTTAGAACGTTGCCGAGAGGCAGTGGCAGGACTTTCTTCGTCAGCCAATTATATGGAGTATCACAGCTTGGCTGCATTCTGCCGTGAATGGCAGCAGGCTCTCCGAGAGGCTGCTAATGGCAGCAACGTAGATGCGACCGGAGCGTTACACCGCTTTACTGAGGCGTTGATTCAGGTTTATCCGCAGGCTGTTGTTGATGCAGAAGCCGGAAAGCAGACTCTGGCTCCGCAGCCCAAGCCTGTAGTTGCCGAAGCTGTTAGTTCGGTTGAATTTGACAATGCCGAGGACACAGTTATTTCGCTTCTCAGCAAACCTACTGGCGAAAAAGTAGCAGCACCGGTTCCACCACCATCGCGTTCTGTTCCGCCTGATGAAGTCAGACATAGACCTGAGCCTCCATCAGCAGAGATAAAGGAGGACGACAGCGAGCTATTCGCCCGCCTCAGCAGTGCCTTGGATATGTCTATGTCCCCGAGGAGCGATGCCTCCGAGTATCAAATGGACAATGTGATCGAGAAGATCATGGACAAGACTGAGTCAGAGCCGGAGGAAGAACAGCCAGAAGAATTAGCTGTTGTTTCTGTCCCTGAAGCAACTGAGCCTACCGCTGCACCTGAGAAGGAACAACCTGCCCCTCTTGCTGCCATAATGCCAGAGCCTGTGGCGTTGAAAAAAGCAGATGCACCGCTACCTATAGTTGAGGAAGAGAAAGCCGTTATCGAGGAACCAGCGGAATTTTCGGATGAAGAAGATGCCGATGCGTCGAAAAAATCTGCGGTCAAGAAATCTGCTCCACGCAGCAGCATCCGGGTTGATGCAGACAAAATCGATTATCTGATGAACCAAGTGGGAGAACTGGTCGTTAGTCGTGCCTATTTCGCCCAGTTGGTCAACGAGATGCGCGGTCTCCAGCTGCTCCTCCAAGAAAGGGCCAAACTCACGAAAAGTGAGCTGAAGCCGCTCCAAGAGTTTGCCTTCCGCCTGAGCGAGGCAGGTGTACATCTGGGCCGTGTCTCCAATGAGCTGCAAGAAGGCGTGATGAAAATCAGGATGTTGCCTATTGATCAGCTCTTTAAACGTTATCCCCGTTTGGTGCGCGATTTGACTCATCGCACGGACAAGGATATTCGCTTGATCACTAAGGGTGAGGAAACCGAGTTAGACAAGATGGTCATCGAGTCCATCTCTGATCCGCTGATCCACATCATCCGCAATGCAGTCGATCACGGCATCGAGACAATCACGGATCGGAAACGAGCAAACAAACCGTCACAGGGTACGCTGATGTTGGAAGCGTATCACGAAAGTGATCATATCGTGGTGGAAATCACTGACGACGGTAGGGGGATTGATCCTAAGCGCATCCGAGCGAAAGCCTTAGAAAAGGGTCTGTTCGACAAAGAAGAGTTAGACCGAATGTCTGAAGAGGACATCATTCGCATCATCATGGAGCCGGGCTTTAGCACTGCCGAGAAGGCCACCGAAACTTCGGGCCGAGGTGTGGGCATGGATGTGGTGCGCAAGAATGTCGAACGGCTCAACGGTATGATTGAGATTAGCTCGAAAGTAGGGCAGGGTACTCGGATGCGGATTAAAATTCCGCTGACGATGGCCATTATCCAGGCCTTAATGGTGCGAGTGGGCAAAGAAAAATTCACCATTCCACTGACCTCAGTTGAGGAAACCTTGCGCATTTTCCGCCATGAAATTTCTCAAATTGAAGGCGTAGATGTTATTTACATCCGCGACACTACCATGCCTATCTTCCAGCTGGGGCGGATTTATAGCATCGACCGCTCCCAAGAGGAAGAGGACAAAATGTTCGTGGTCGTGGTCAGCACTGGTACCCAAGAAGTCGGACTTGTGGTTGACGAGCTACTCGGCCAAGAAGAGGTTGTTATTAAGCCTCTTGCTGATTATCTGCGCTCAGGCAGCGGATTTGGCGGAGCAACTATCCTCGGTGACGGCGGTATTTCGCTGATTCTCGATATCCCAGAGCTTGTGAAGATTGCAGGCGAAGAGCAAGCCGACAAGCAAGCCCAGCGGAATATGAGCTTCAAGCGCAGACGGAAGCGAGGAACGGAGGAGGAGCAGCCGCAGGCTGTCATCCATTAAGGGGTTAGTGAAGGAAGTCATTGGCATCATTTCAGCAGCACGGAGGCTGAACAGCGGGCATGGACAAAAAATATAAGGTTCTTGTGGTTGACGATGCCACCTTCATGACCAAGGCGATCAGCGATCTGTTGGAGTCTGATCCAGAGATTGAAGTGATCGGGGTGGCTCGCAACGGCTTAGAAGGGCTGAAGAAAATTAAAGAGCTGCACCCAGACGTAATCACGCTCGACATCGACATGCCGGTGATGGACGGTCTTCAGGCCATCCGCCATATCATGATTGAGGCTCCGGTACCGATTGTCGTTCTGAGTTCGCTCTTCAGCGACGGCTCCATCACTTTTGAGGCTCTGCGTCTTGGCGTGGTTGATTTTGTTGCCAAGCCCTCTGGCGCAATCTCCAGCGACATTCATGTAGCCAAGCAACAGATTGTTGATCGAATCAAATTGGCTACTGCCGTTAATTTTGGCAACATCCGCCGGGTGCGAGTGAGAAAAAGCGGTCGAACCGACCCGCAAAATCCCGGCGGGCCGCAGTCGTTGGTGGTTATTGGTACCTCACTCACCGGGCCAAATTCTTTTATCCGTTTGATGACTCGGTTAGAATCTGGCTTATCGGCAGCAGCGGTGATTTTACTGGAGATTTCGCCCAAGATACTGCCTGCCTTTGTCGAAAAATTCAACGAATTCGCCAGCTGGAAAATTGCAGTTGCTGAAGACGGCAAGGTGATCGAGCAAGGAGTTTGTTACATTCAGTCCAATGTGCTGTCTGTGACTGTCGATTTCAGCGAGTACGGTGATCCTTGCTTTAAAATCGGCGAGCCAACCGATAAGCCCTTGGACACCCTGTTCATTTCAGCCGCTGAGACGTTCCGGGAAAAATCTGTGGGCGTGCTACTCACCGGTTACGGTGATGACGGTTCAGAAGGCTTTGCTATGATTCAGAAACAAGGTGGAAAAACTATAGCCCAGAGCGTCGAGAGTTGCGTTTATCCCAATCTGACCGACTCAGCTATTAAGCGAAATCGGGTGGATATGATCGTGGAGGAAAGCAGGCTCGCCGAGGCCATCGTCTCCTTGATCAAACGGTGATCCGGCTGATACGGACGGCGATAATCCGATAAAACAGAGAAAAATCCTATGATTATCACATGTGAAAAATGCAGGACCAAATACAAGATTGCTGATGACCTGCTGGGTAAGCCAGAGCTGAAGGTTCGTTGCCACAAATGCAGTCACCGCTTCATTGTCTATAGAGCGGCTCATGCTGAGGATTCCTTTTTGCTTCAGGATGAGGTGCATCCCGACTACAGCCGGGTCATTGCGATCAGCAACCAAAAAGGAGGGGTGGCTAAAACGACTACCACTCTGAATCTTGGCGCAGCGTTGGCAAAAATGGGCAAGCGGGTTTTGTTGATTGATTTCGACGTGCAGGCCAACTTAACCATTTTGCTCGGCTTCAGGAAGACCCGCTCGTTTTATGAGGTGTTGACCGGTGGGGTGAAGAATATTGGCGAAGCGGTAGTGAAAACTAAATATGCCAACCTCTCCCTGCTGCCCTCCAGCAGTAAAATGGCCCTGCTCAAGAAAAAATATTTGAGTCAGCACAATTTTGAGTATTTGCTCCGAGACAAGCTGCGCACCATCCAAGACAGCTATGATCATGTGCTGATCGATACGCCGCCTTCGATTGAATTTTTCACCCTCAATGCGCTGGTAGCTGCCAATATGGTGATTGTCCCCTCCACCTGCGAATATTTGTCCATGCACGGGGTCAGTCAGATTCATGATATCATCAATGTGCTGAAAAAGAGCATCAACCAAGAGGTGGAGTGCAAGGTGCTGATCACCATGTACGATGAAAGAAACACCTCGGAAAAGGTGATCTGCGATAAACTGCGGCAGACCTATCGGGATAACCTGTTTAGAACAGTGATCGGAAAGGACGACAAAATGCAGGAATCACATATTGTCAACGCGCCGATCAGTCATTATGCGGAAAAAAGCAGTGCCTCCCTCCAATACATGCAGCTGGCCCAAGAAATCGTCGGCTGATCGCGAACAGGTGATACGCCCATGAATTCTGCTTTGGCTCATAAACTTGCGCCCTTTTTATCTTTCACTGTCTTAGTATTGATCTGGGAAATTGCCGTGCGCTTTGCCGGTTTGGACAGCCACGTACTGCCTGGCCCCAGTCAAGTCTTCTTCAGCATGATTGAACTGATCAAGAACGGTGCGATTTTTAAACACACAGTGGCCAGTCTCTTCCGAGTCACTGCTGGATTTTATTTAGCGGCTGTTTTTGGCATTCCCATTGGGATCATTCTCGGTAGAAACCAGACTGCGGCACTGCTCTTCAATCCGATTATCCATTTCTTGCGTCCCATCTCGCCCTTGGCTTGGATACCCTTAGCCATGCTTTGGTTTGGCATTGGTGACAAACCTGCGGTTTTTCTGATTTTTCTGGCCAGCTTCTTCCCTATTGTCGTCTCGACAACGGTAGCGGTACAATCTATCAACCCGACTTTTTTTTATGTTGCCGCCAATTTTGATTTCAGCCGGGCGGAAGTGATTCAAAAAATTGTTATTCCGGCAATCATTCCAGCTATTATCACCGCCCTTCGCTTAACTGTAACCATCGCTTGGATTGTGGTTGTGGCTGCGAGATGATCGCTGTGCAATCCGGGTTGGGCTATTTAATTTTGGATGCCCGCAACGGCTTGCGTTTAGACTACGTCATGGACGGCATGATTGTCATTGGTCTGATAGGCATCCTGCTGGATTCTATTATGCGGCGACTGGGCAGGATCGAGTCCGCAGCTTGGGGCATCCGCCAGCCATAGGAGAAAACATGGGGCATATTCAAATCAGCGGCTTGAACAAGGAGTTTGTCAATCGGCGCAAAACGAGGCGAGAGGAAGACCTTGCTCCTTTCGGTCAAACAGTTCCCGTGTTGGAGGACATCAATATTGAAATTGAGGACGGCGAGATGGTCTGCTTTCTCGGTCCTTCTGGCTGCGGCAAGTCAACATTGATGCGGATTGTCGCCGGTTTTGATCATCAGACATCGGGTTCAGTAATTATTGACGGCAAGGCGATCACTGGTCCCAGTTCAGACAACATTTTTGTTTTTCAGCACAGTGGTCTTCTGCCGTGGATGACAGTTTGGCAGAATGTAGAACTGGGTCTGCGCAAGATAGAAAATCAGGACGAAAAATGCGAGAAGATTCAGGAATACATTGAAATGGTTGAATTAGATGGTTTTGAGGAACATTATCCGCATCAGCTTTCTGGCGGGATGTTGCGGCGGGCGGAGATAGCTCGCGCTTTGGTAGTCAATCCTGACATTCTGATCATGGACGAGCCGTTCAGCGGCTTAGACTTCCTCACCCACATGAAGCTGCGCGAGGAAGTGGTCAACATGCACCAGTATCTCGGCAAAACCATCTTGATTGTCACTCATGACATTGACGATGCTTTGGTCATGGGCGACCGGATTATCGTTTTCAGCCGCAGACCTTCGCAGATCAAGCTCAACCGCAAACTCGATTTTTCCCATCCGCGCAATTTCTTCAAAAAGGATACTGAACTGGCCAAGCTCCGGGACGAATTGTTCTTCATGCTGGGGGTAAATTATGCGGTCTGACCTCAAGCTGTCCAAAGGCTGGCAGCTGGCGGCTGGCGTGGGTGGCTGGTTCGTGCTGATCACTGCCCTGCATCTCTGGCTGAATTTTGATTACGGTGAAAAAAAAGTTTTCACAATGGGCTACATGCCGGTCATCACCAACATGTCCGCCCCGCTGCTCGATCATGTGAGCAAGGACAGCAGCGATGTTTATTTCAAGGCTCTGAAATTCAGCTCCTTTGCTGAGATGGCCTCGGCGCTTCGCAGCGACAAAATTCAGGCCGCTTTCATTATCGCGCCTTTGTCGGTCGTGCTGCGGCAGCAGGGCGTGGACGTAAAGGTTGTGTATATCGGCAACCGACATGAAAGCACTTTGGTGGCGAAAAAAGGTCTTAACGTCCGCAGCTTCGAGGATTTGGGCGGCAAGACTGTAGCAGTGCCCATTCGTTATTCTGGCCATAATCTTAGTCTGCTGGAGCTAATGGAGCAAAAAGGAATGCAAGGGCGGGTGAACATCGTTGAGCTGAATCCCCCGGATATGGCTTCGGCTTTGGCCGCTGGCTCTTTGGATGCCTATTATGTCGGTGAACCGTTTGCCGCCCGGAGTCTCAAAGGTGGTTCTGCCGATCTGGTTCTGCATGTAGAAGATGTGTGGCCGAACTTCATCTGCAACTTGGTTATCGTTAAACAGAACACCATTGCCCAAGACCCAAAAATGGTGCAAAAATTTGTCCAAGGAGCGGCCCGTGCCAGTCTTTGGGCAAAAACGCATCAGGAACAGGCTGCTGATATCGCCGCTGAATATTGGTCGCAGTCGTCTGATGTGGCAAAATATGCCCTCAGCAGTCGCAAAGTGGTGTTTGATCACTTCACTCCCAAGACAGAGGAAATGAAGCAGATCGCTGACTTGATGGTCAAGCACAGGCTGATTGCTGACAACAAAATTGATGGGTTAGTAGATGATCAGTTCGCCGCAGCGGTGAAAATCGAAGATATTCAGGAAGTAAATGATATTCTGGAGTAAACAAAAATAGGGATGGGGAGAGGCATGACGGAGGAAAACATAGGCAAATGCAGGCGGGAAACTCCCAGAATTGAGCGAAACGCGGCTCTGATGGTGACGAAGCTCCAGTATCCGATGACCAATCTGATCGCAAAGCCTGCAACCACCAAAAATTTAGCCGAAAACGGTCTCTGCTTTACCGCAGAGGACCTGTACGAACCAGGTACTATTCTTCAGCTTTCTGTGGATTTGCGCGGCTGGCAGCATTATTTGAACAACATTATCTCCATTCTTGACGCAGGCACTGCTTCCAGACCGCTGACGGCAATTGCCGAAGTAGTTTGGGCGCAACATCTGCCAGAAGAAGAAATGTACGACATCGGTGTGCGCTTTAAGGATATTTATGAAGACGACCTGCGGGCCTTCAAAAAATATTTAGAAAAGCTCTTCAAAAACGACTAATCACCACCTTTCATGAAGTTCGTTCCTAAAAGCGGCCTTCAGCGCCAGATGGGGTTTTACATCGTTTTTATCGGCATTGTTTTTTTAACGATGGCGGTGGAGATCGAGTTGTTTCTCCGAGGTAAAGAGGTGCTGGGCCTGCTCAAAGAAAATCTTAGTGGCACCTTGCCGCTGGATATGGTCGGTCGCATTCTCCTCAAGGTCAGGGTGATGTTGAGTACCCTGCTCTTAGCTATTGGCTTGGTAATGATGCTCTTCATTAAACGGATTATGTTTCCACTGGAGCAAATCATCGAGCGGACGCGAGCCATGAGCGCAGGCGATTTTTCTGTTGCCCTGTCAGAGGAAAGTAAGGACGAGCTGGGCGAACTGTCGCGGCACATCAACGACCTCAATGCCAACGAGCAGGAGTTGATCCTGCTTTCAAAAAATATGGCCGAGCAGCTTCGCCAAACCTTGACAGAAGGCGACGAGGCAACGAAGATTGAGGAGGCTGTGCAGCTAATTGACGAGCTTGAGGAAACTTTGGCCGAGTTTGGCAGGAGTTTTTATCACTGATGGACTGGCTGATGCTGCCCTTGGGTATGGTGATCGCCACCGTGGCTTTGTTTTTCGGGCTGGGTGGCGGGGTGTTGTGGATGCCGGTGCTGCTCTCTGTCACTAATCTTCGTCCTGATGAGGCCCTGCTTTGCACAATTGTCATCCAAACCTTTGGCCAATTCAGTGCCACAGTCAGCAACAGTCGCGCTGGCGCTGGGCTAATTCATTGGTCTTTGGTCATAATGATGGCCGCAGTCAGTCTGCCTGGGGTGTTGATTGGAGTGTTCATATCCTTTTTGCTCAATCCAATTTATATTAAGCTTTTTCTCGGCTTGGTGATTTTTTTTATCGCCTATGCTTTTATGCGCGGCGATGATTTTTTTGTTCAAGGTTCAGATCAACCGGATATGCAGATTGCCCGCCGCCGGGGTCGTCCTATTGCCGCCGCTGCTAGCCTGCTCACCGGTTTTCTCGGTGTTGGCGTGGGAGATTGGTTAGTGCCTTTCTTCAACATGCGCTGCGGGTTAGCTATGACTCGCTCGGTCGCCACCTGCATTGCCCTGATGCTGCTTCTTTCCGTAACTGCGGTGACAGCACAGCTGCTGCTCGGACGGGCTGTGCAGTGGCAGGTAGCCTTGCCAGCCATCATCGGCGTGTTGCTTGGTGCGCAGCTGGGTTCACGACTCCTTCAGCGAGTGCCGGAAACTTCTTTCAAAGAGTTGTTTGTCCTCATGCTGGTCTTTGTTGCCACCCATGTTACCTTCAACGCCCTGTAGGCGCAACATAGCCCAGCCATGAAAAAAAATTCTATCGGAAACGGCTTTGTCGGCGAAATTGAAGGTCTTGGTTTGGTCGATATCGTCCAGTTTGCTTGTTTGTCCGGTGATGATCGCAAACTGAGCGTCCTCAGCGAAGATAATCTCGGTGTGCTGTATTTTTCCGACAACGAGATCATTCATGCCGAATTTGGCGAGCTGACCGGCGAAGAAGCCTTCTACCGGATTATGACGTGGCCGTCCGGCACCTTCAGTATGCTTTTCGCCAAAACCAACCAACGCAGTATTGATGCTTCGTGGAATTTTCTTCTCTTAGAAGCAGCCCGCCGCATTGATGAGCAAAACCGACCAACTGCTCCATCTACAACAGAAGAAGGTGACGGATTGCCCAAGGTGCTGGTGGTTGATGATTCGCGCTTCTTCACCAAAGCCTTTGTTAAGCTCTTTGAAGATCAGATCAAGGCTAAGGTGGTGGGGACGGCCACTAACGGCAAAGAAGCTCTAAAATTCTTAGAAATGCAGGTACCAGACCTTGTCACCTTGGATATGACCATGCCGGTGATGAGCGGTGACGTGGCCCTCAAACACATCATGATTCGCTCGCCAGCACCGGTAGTTTTAGTCAGTAACTTCAATGAGCAGCTGGCCTTCAAGATGATGGACTTCATGCGCTACGGCGCAGTCGATGTCGTGGCCAAGCCGGTCAACCCGGAATCGTGGAAGTTGATCAGTGAGCGGCTTCAGTATATCCTGATGAATGTACACGAATTTTGCGTGGATAACGTCAGCCGAGCTAAGTCACCTAAACCTGCGGAGAAGAAAATCACTCTGGCGGCAAAACCCGCAGACCGCTTGTTGTTAATCCTCGGTGGCTTGGGCGGTTTACTGGAACTTCAGAAAATCATTCCCGCGCTTGAATACGACGAAACCACTGCTGTGATGGTGCTGCAAAATATGTATCCTGGTATCGCTCAACACCTTGCTTCGTATTTTAATGCCTTTACGCCCTATGCCGTGAGCTGTCTTGACATCGGCGAAGACCTACTCGGCGGCCAATGTCGGATGGGTAATTGTCACGGCAAACGGCAGGTCGTTCTTCGCCAAGGAACGCCGCTCATCTCTGGCAAAGAAGATGAATTTAACAAGATGTCCTTGGATGCTGATAACTTGCTTCATTCGGCAGCAGAAGTTTTTGGAGCCAAACTTTCGGTGGTACTGCTCAGTGGTGTGGATGTTGATTTGAAAATCGGCATGGAAGCAGTGGTGCGCAAAGGCGGTAGAATTATCCTCCAAGAACCGGAATCCTGCCTGCTGCCTGGTCCGCTGGAAGGAATCAAATCATTAGCCTTGGAGGAATGCCGCCTGAAGCCGGAGGACATTGCACCGTATTTGGCTGGGCATCTACCTGAAGCACCAAGAGGTTAATCACCTTATGCAGGATAACGCAATGTTAGCCGCCCGCTCAGAGCAGCCCGGTGGCCCAAGTTTTTCGGCAACTTCAGCCAGTCCTCGCAGAATAGTATTCCGGTAGCTTGCATCATCGAGCATCAGGCGCAACTGGGCAGCAATCGCCTCTGGGGTTACTTGATCCTGAAGTAATTCCGGGATAATCTCTCGCTCGCCAATTAAATTGACTAATGAAAACAAGCGAAGATGGCGCACGAGCAGGCGACCCAGCCGGTAGGTGCGCGGTGAAACTCGATAAGCCGCCACGGTGGGAATGCCGAGAAGAGCCAGTTCTAAGGTTACGGTGCCGGAGGCGGCGACAACCGCATCGCAGGCAGCCATTAGCTCGTAGCGGCTGTCGGTAAAAACATGAATACTAATTTTGTCTTGATAAGCAGCCAGCCCACTTTCTAACAACAGCTCCTGCGAAACAGTTGAAGCCTGAGGCAGAAGAAAAAGCCAGTTTTTTTGTTTATCTTCACAGGTCAGTAGCTGTGCTGCGGCGAGGAAGTCCGGCAGTAAGGTGCTGATTTCTTTAGCGCGACTACCAGGCAGAATGCCGATAATACGGGTTTCTGGTGTAAGCACCAAATGATGCGCCTGAAAAAATTCCTCTTTACTACGCAGAGCAGCACGACATACCGTGTCCGCCAGTGGATGGCCGACAAAATCGACTATTACACCGCGTTTGGCGTAAAAATCCTTCTCAAAAGGCAGGATTACTGCCACTCGGTCGGTCAGCTTGCCGATCTTCTTCACCCGACCGCTCCGCCATGCCCATACCTGAGGACTGATATAATAGAAGACCGGAATGCCGAGCTTTTTTGCCTTTGCCGCTAAAAGAAGGTTAAAATCCGGGTAGTCGATCAGAATCAGCAGGGCAGGTTTGTCGGTGCGCATCCGACTGATGATTGCTCTGCGGGCCGCCAAAATGTCGCCAAGATGGCTGATGACCTCGGTAATACCGACCACGGCAATTTTTGAAGCATCAAAAAGCAGCTCCACGCCAGCAGCGGCCAGCTCTTTTCCACCAATGCCAGAAAAGCGCAGGCCGGGCTGTATCTTCCGCATCGCCTCAACTAAACGTGCGCCGTGCATGTCGCCTGATGCTTCTCCAGCGACAATCATGATATTCATTCGATGGGGATTTGCAAGATTATAGGTCACAGCTCATTGACAAAGCCGAAATTTCCCTCTGCACTCAGCAAATGAGCAAACCTTCCTTGATTTTCCTCAATCTGATTGATGACCGACAAAGCAATTTCCAAAGCACGGCGACCTTCCCTTCCTGAAACTGTAGGTTTTCTTCGCAGACGAACATTTTCGATAAACTCGCGCAGCTCCAGCTCCAGCACGTCCTGCTCCTGAAAGCCGTGCCGAGAAATGTCCGGCAGCGGAAAGCCGGTACCACCTTGCTTGAGCCGCACTGCCATCACTTCCTTTTTGCCGAAATCCACCGCTAAATACTTGCCGGGCTGAAAAATACGCATCTTGCGTACATTTTCTAACGAAATTCTACTCACCGTGATATTAGCGGTGCAGCCGTTTGCAAAAACAATGCGGGCATTGGCAATGTCGGTGAGCTGCGTGATAACCGGCGCGCCGACCGTGTGGATGCTCTGGATCGGTGAATTGACCATCGACAGAATGATGTCGATGTCGTGAATCATCAAATCAAGAATTACGTCCACGTCCGTACCTCGATTTTTGAACACCGAAAGCCGGTGCGCCTCAATGAAAAGCGGGTTATGCAAGAGCGGCTGCACAGCCAGCACCGCTGGATTGAATCTTTCGAGATGACCAACCTGTAAAATGAGCTGCTTTTCTTCAGCTAAACAATTTAACGCATCCGCCTCTTCTAGCGTCACGGTCATCGGCTTTTCCAGCAAAATATCAATGCCCAGCTCTAAGCAGGAAAGAGCTACTTTGTGGTGATAAACCGTAGGTACGACGATGGAGACTGCCTTAACCTGCTTCAGCAGTTCTCGATAGTCGGTAAACGCGACAGTGCCGCATTCCTTGGCAACTGCTTCCGCTCGCTCTTGATCAACATCCGCAACACCGGCCAGTTCAACGCCATCCATTGCCGCGTATTTTTGTGCATGGAAGCGGCCCAGATAGCCGACCCCGATCACTCCGACCCGTATTTTATGTTGATTCATACTCTGACTCTGTTCAGAAAAATGCCTCTCAAATGCCGAGATAGGCTTTTTGGATATCTTTGTTGTTGAGCAGATTCTCCGCTTTGTCATGGAGAATAATCCTGCCGTTTTCCAAAACATAGCCCCGGGTTGCAGTTTTCAGGGCTACGTTGGCGTTCTGTTCCACCAAAAAGATGGTAGTGTTTTCTTCTTGATTGATTTTGCGGATGATCTCAAAAATCTGCTTGGTGATCAGCGGAGCCAAACCCATTGACGGCTCATCTAAAAGCAAAAGCTGGGGGCGGGCCATCAAGGCGCGGGAGATGGCCAGCATTTGCTGCTCGCCGCCAGACAAATTGCCGCCTGGCTGACGACGGCGTTCCGCAAGAATAGGAAAGAGCGTGTAGCAATGCTCCAAATCTTGCTGAATTTGCGCCTTGTCGTGGCGAAGAAAGGCACCCAGCTCTAAATTTTCTGCCACACTGAGGGCAGGAAAAATATGTCGGCCTTCTGGCACCTGACTGATGCCGAGGGCGACAATTTTGTTCGGAGCCAGCTGCTCAATCGGCTGTCCTTTGAAGAAAATTTGGCCGCTGCGGGGCGGCACGATGCCGCAGATGGACATCAGGGTGGTGGATTTACCCGCGCCATTGGCTCCGATTAGGCTGATGATCTCACCTTGCTCAACCCGCAGGCTGAGATCGTGCAAAATGTGAATTTTGCCGTAAAAGGTGTTAATGTTACGCAGTTCAAGCATGACAGGGTTCAATTGCCTGTCTTTTGGAGAGCGTCAGCAACCGGTAGGGCAGAGGGATGATGCTGTTTACGCAAAAAAAGCGGCATGTTGTCAACTGCTGCCTGTGCTTCTTCCATGCTACCGTAGCTGCCGTAAAAAACAAAGAGAGACGAGGGCGAATTCTGTCGGCGCAGCAGCTTGAGCTGACTCCGATGTTCGAGATACTCATCCCGGACGATCATCTCTTTTGCCGCGTTTGGCGAAGAAAGGGCGGTCAGCTGGATGGTGTACCGACCCGCGCTGCGGCTGTTTTTCAGTAAGCTACCCGCAGCCAGCAGCTCCTGATACAGGGGATCAGCATCAGGAACAGCAGCTCGCTCGGTTACGGGTGTGCGCTGACGCTCTGGTTCAACCTCAGGCAGAGCTGGTGCAACCGGAAGCGGCACTTCCTTGGGCTTGGGCTTAGTTTTTCTCATGCCGGGACTCAGCTGCACAATTTTACTCTGCGGCGGGACGACAGGCGGCTCTTGCACCGCAAGTGTCGGCGGAGTGTCTAAAGATTCCTCTTCAACAACAGAAACAGGCGGAGGAATTTCCTGCTCTATAGCCGCAACAGCGGAAACTTCCGACGTTTCAGGCGATGTTGTTTGTTCTGCTGATAGATCAGGTTGGACAATATCCTCTGACTCTGTTGCTTGCTCTTCAGTCGTTACTTCTGGCTCAAGCTCTGGCGGCAATTCTGCTTCCGAGTTCAGTTTTATTTTTTCCGGTACTGGCAAAAGGGCATCTGGTTCTACCGGTACAGCAGAAACAATATTTTTTGCAGCCTCCTGCCCTCTGTGCCGCAGCTCATTGTTGTAGCGGAAGAGTAGGGCCGAGAAGAGCAACAGTAGAGCGACGGCTATGAGCTTCAGCGTGTTGCTCAAAGGAGCCTTTTTTTGTTTTTTGCCGGATTCATTCTTCAATTCGGCCACATCAGCAGCCTG
>JAGIXO010000210.1 GCA_026122915.1 Candidatus Electronema nielsenii
GTTCTTCGCCCCGGCTGTGGTCAGCACCATCGGATACACAATCTTGTCATGCAGTGCCGCGTCCACGGTGAAGAGCGTCTTCGCGTTCTTCGTCAGCAGCGCGTCGGTCTTGTAAACAAAGGCTCCGTCCACTTCTCCCTGATCCGCATACATCAGCGCATGGCGGACATCATCGGTCAGAACGAACTTCTGGCCGTGCTCCAGCGCGGCGTACACCCCGGCCTTCTCCATTGCCTGCTTGGCGTACTGCCCTGCCGGAACGTTCTTCGGGTTGCCGACAGCGATGCGCTTGAGTGTGTTCAGCTTCTCCATGCTGAGATCAGCCGCCTTCGCGCTGCCGACAAAGACCAGGCTGTTGCCAGTGAAGGGCTTCTCCGAACCCGGCGCGGCCAGCTGCTTGTCCGCAAGGTATTTCACCCATTCCTGACTGGCGGAGATGAAGACATCCGCAGGCGCGCCCTGCTCAATCTGCTTAGCCAGCGCGCCGGATGCGCCGAAGTTCGGCAGCACTTTCGTCCCCGGCTGCTTGGCTTCGTAGGTGGTGATGATCTCCTTGCAGGCATCGGTCAGACTGGCCGCTGCCGAGAGATGAATGGTCTCCGCCTGAAGCCCGGCGGCGGCGCAGCAATGCAGGAACAGGGCGGCGAGAACGATTCTCCATTTCATGGCAAACTCCTTTGTTGAGTTGAATTAGGCTGCAAACAGCAGGGCTATATTATACCTCACTGCACTATCTATGTCAATATTGATACAGGTGGCGCAGCCAAAAGAGAGCGATGCGGGCTTGCGAAACTTCTTGGCCTGTGGCAGGATATGCGCGGACAGCCTGCCGGGAAGAGCAGGTTCGGCACTGCAAAAGAGACAGGTTACGGAATGGCAGCGGAATTCATCGTCCACTCCAAGGTGTGGATTGAGGACGGACAGGGCAATGCGGTCTTCGGGGCTGGACGGTATGCCATTCTTGAGGCGGTGGAACGGCTGCGCTCGCTTCAGGCTGCGGCCAAGGAACTCAAGATGAGCTACAGGGCGGTGTGGTGCCGGATCAAAGTTTCTGAGGAATGCTTGGGCCAAGCCTTGGTCGTCCGCGATGGCCGGGGATCGAAGCTCACCCCTTTTGCGCACGAGCTGATGACAGCCTTTCTGGACATGGAACGCAGAGTGCGCCGCGAAGCCGATGCCGCCTTCGCTGATCACACGCTGAACATGCTCAAGTGAATCAAACTCTGGAAAAACAGCAGAACATTGCTTCATAGTCCGTAGCAGCACTCCTTCAGCCCGCAGTTCTTGACACCTCTTGCTTTTCTCCGACAGCAAGCCATTTCTCTTGTTTGCAACAAACTCTGCACTGCAAAAGAAGGGCCTGTTCCGCAGCAATGCGGAGGAAAGCAAGAAAGTATCCGCTGTGGCGGCAGGTTGCGTCAGAATGACTGCTTCAGCGGAAGAGAGACGGCAGGCTGGACAGGGAAATCAGCTCGACAAAAAAGAATGGAATGCTGCGGAAGCGTCAAGAGTGAACCATTTTGCTCTCCTTGGCTGAAGAGCCGCTGTGTCACTGCAAGACACTTCCTGCGGGGTTTCGATGCAACTACCTCTCGCACCACTCCCACGCATTCTGGAACATGCGCAGCCAGGGCGAGACCTCCAGCCCTTGCATCTCCCTCGGCAGCCAATGGCACTGCCACGGCAGGAAGGCGCGCTCCGGGTGCGGCATCAGGGCGAGGTGACGGCCATCAGGCGAGCACAGCCCGGCGAA
>JAGIXO010000211.1 GCA_026122915.1 Candidatus Electronema nielsenii
CGATTTATTTTGAGATGAGTTCTTCGTAGTCTCAGCTACAGTTTCATCTTTCTCATTCTTAATATATCTGCTGTTAGCCGTAACGTTGTGTTTGTGACTGGTGGCACACTGACTGCGGCAGATGCGCGGGTGCGCGTGCAGGCGCGGTGCTCAATGCGCAAAGCGGAGATTTGCGCCTGAGCCTGCTGGACATGAGCGAAGGCGGCGCAGTTGGCAATGAGCTGCGGGTGGCAGCGGACGGCGCATACACCTTGACGGGCTTTGCCGGATCATCGCTGATTACGCCGCGCTGCTGAATATGGCCAGAACGGACTATCTTGGCAGAGTGGTGGATATACTGGACGTGGTGCCGGGGACATAAGGGATAAAGGGCGCGGTGAATGCGCCCTCTGCCAAGAAAAGTAGCCCCGCCTCGGTGCTGATCACCAGCTTTGACATCCTCTTCTTCTGGGTGGCGCGGATGATGATGATGGGCCTGCACTTCATGGACGAGGTGCCGTTCCACGACGTGTATTTGCACGCCTTGGTGCGCGACAAGCAGGGCAAGAAGATGTCCAAGTCAACCGGTAACGTCATTGACCCGCTGGACATGATCAGGCAATACGGCACCGATGCCTTCCGCTTCACGCTGACCGCCTTTGCCGCGCAGGGCCGCGAAATCAGGATGGATGAGGAGCGCATTGACGGCTACCGCCGCTTCATCGACAAGCTCTGGAATGCCGCCCGCTTTGCCCAGATGCACATCAAGGAGAGCGAGCCGGGCATCACGGCAGTATCGGACAGCCCTGCTGATCTTGCCCTGCCCCATCGCTGGATATTGAGCCGCACCAACGCCACCATCCGCGACGTGCGCAAGGCACTGGACGGCTATGATTTCAACCTGATCGCCTCGGCCATCTATCAGTTCACCTGGCATGAGTTCTGCGATTGGTACGTGGAGTGGATTAAGGCTGATTTGTTCAGCGATGACGCAACCAAGCGTGATCAGGCCAGAGGCGTGCTGCTCTGCGTCTTAGAGCATATTCTGAAAATGCTCCATCCGATCTGCCCCTTTGTCACTGAGGAGATTTGGAGCCAGTTGCCGGGCACACGCGGCACGATCATGCTGGAGGCGTTCCCGGTTGAGCAGCCGCTCTGGGAGAACGCGGAGGCGGAGCAGTCCATGCAGCTGCTGATGGAGGTGATTACTGCGATCCGCACCATCCGCAGCGAGGCGGACGTGCATCCGAGCGCGAAGGTGCAGGTCGTGCTGATTTGTCCCGATGCGGCCAAGCGCGAGCTGCTGCGCTCTTTCAGCGGATCCCTCTGCGCCATGACCCGCGCCGAGAGCATAGAGATTGCGGAATCCGGCGCAGTGCCTGATGATGCCGGTCACGCCTTGGTGAGCGGGGTGGAGGTGGTCGTGCCGCTCAAGGAGCTGATTGACGTGGACGCAGAGCTGGACAAATTAGCCCGCGAGCGCAGCAAGATCGAGCAAGACTTGCAGCGGGTCAACGGCAAACTGGGCAATGAGAACTTTCTCAGCAATGCCCCGCCCGATGTGGTGGCCAAGGAGCAGACCAAGCTGGAAGAGCTGAAGGCGCGTCTGGCAAAGAACGAGGAGTCGAGGGAGAGGTTGGGGAAGCTGCGTTGATTAAAGCTGCTGGCAGAAGATAGTCTGTTTAGGATATTGCTAATCAAGGTTAAGCTAATGGAGAGAATAGCATGGACATCATCACTTCTGTG
>JAGIXO010000212.1 GCA_026122915.1 Candidatus Electronema nielsenii
GAGGCGGCAGTGGAGGTAAATTCTGCTCAGAAGGCACGGATGGTTAAAAAAATTCGCGATGCAATGGGTGGTTCTGAGGCTGGCAAGACCATCGCAGTGCTTGGTCTAACGTTCAAGCCGGAAACCGACGACATGCGTGATGCCCCGGCAATTACCATTCTGCCTGCGCTGTTGGAGAAAGGAGCAAAAATTTGCGCCCATGATCCAAAAGGTATGGATGAAGCGCGAAAATATCTGCCTGAAGATATTGAATATGCTGAAAATGCCTATGCTGCCTGCGAAGGGGCAGATGCAGTGGTACTTATGACCGAGTGGAATCAGTACCGCGCCTTAGATATGGACAGAATCAAAAAAGCGATGAACGAGCCAGTCTTTATCGATCTGCGCAACGTCTATGAGCCAACGGCCATGAAGGCTGCTGGCTTCCGTTATATCGGGGTGGGGAGAAAATAAAAAAACGATGTGGGGGTTGGTCGAGAATTGACTAACCCCCACATCGGCTTATTTCTTTTTGCGGCCAGAAGCGCGTTTCGCGGCCTTCAGCGGGTTAACCTTCACGGTCACAACCTTGATTTCTGGCTTGGCGTGAGTGGCGAGATTACAGAAGCCCAAACGCCATTTTGCTGAAGGATTCATGAATGTTCCGCAATACTGGCTGCTGTTTTCCGCGACAACTCGGTCACAGCCGCTGCATTTCTCGATGATCGGCTGAAAGCTGCCGGAGCTATATTTTCCTGCGCTGCTGGTCTGCATTCTGCGAACCTCCTGAAAAAATATAAAGTTTTCCTTGAATCGGAAAGAAATCTTGCATACAATGAAACAGATTGCGTGAAGCTGCTGTTTTATAAATGGTATTGCGGCGGCTGTCAACTGTTTATCCGGTATTTTCCGCTTAAAAATATCACTGGAGTCTGAACGATGCCTGTTTACGTCTGGAAAGGGAAGAATTCCCTCGGCAACAAGATCAAGGGCGAAATAGAAGCGGTCAACGAGGCAGGAGTGCTTTCTCAACTGAAGCGACTGCGTATCCAAAATCCAACGGTAAAGGAAAAACCCAAGGATATGTTCGCTAACGTGGCCTTCCTTCAGCCTAAGGTATCGGGCAAAGACATTGTCATCTTTACTCGGCAATTATCTACCATGATTGATGCCGGTTTGCCCTTGGTGCAAAGCCTCCAGATTCTCTCCAAACAGCAAGATAACCCCAGCTTCAAGCGAGCATTGGCAGAAATTCTCACTGATGTCGAGACTGGTATGACTCTTGCTGATGGTATGCGGAAACATCCAAAAGTTTTTGACTCCCTGTTTGCGAATATGATTGAGGCCGGAGAGATAGGCGGCATTTTGGATACTATCCTCTCGCGGCTGGCTGCATTCAAAGAAAAATCCATGGCCCTACAGAGAAAAATTAAAGGTGCCATGACCTATCCAGTGATCTGTCTTGGTATCTCGATCCTTATTTTGTCGGTTATTTTGATTTTTGTTATTCCTGTTTTTCAGGAGATGTTCAAAAGCATGGGCGGTGCATTGCCTGTTCCGACTCAGCTTGTTGTTGATATGAGTGAATTTGTTAAAGCAAACTTCCTCTACATCATCATGGCTGGATTTTTTGTTAGTTTTCTCTTTAAAAAATATTATGCCACAGAAAACGGCAGACTGAAGGTTGACGGTTTACTACTTCATGCGCCGGTGGCGGGAGTGTTGATCCGCAAAGTAGCGGTGG
>JAGIXO010000213.1 GCA_026122915.1 Candidatus Electronema nielsenii
CGCCACGCATCAGTTTTTTCTCTCCCGCCGCAGCCTGTATGTGCTGGTCTTGGATGGCAGGCGCGACGAACGGCCCGAACACTGGCTGCGCTATATTGAGATCTTCGGCGGCAGCTCGCCAGTGCTGGTGGTGCTCAACAAGAGCGACATCCATCCGGGCTTTGATCTCAACCGGCCTTTTCTGGAGCGGAAATATCCGTTCATCAAAGGCTTCTTCAAGACATCCTGCGCCACAGGCGAGGGCGTGGCGGCCTTCATTCAAGCCCTGCATCAGGAAATTGACCAGCTGCTTTTGACCAAATACGTCTGGCCAAAGAGCTGGTTCCGGGTGAAGCAGTCGCTGGAAGCCTCGAACGAGCCGCGCATCAGCTGTGAGAACTTCGAGAAAGTCTGCCTGCACGCCGGTGTGCGGGGCAAGACCAGCCAAGAGGTGCTGGTTTCCTTCTTGCACGATCTGGGCGCGGTCATTCACTTTGATGACTTTGCCTTGAGCGATCATCACGTGCTCAATCCCAAATGGGTGACTGGCGCGGTGTATCGGATTATCAACGATCCGACTGTCGCCAAGGCCAACGGCCTGCTCAAGCTCGATGATCTGAAGGAGATTCTGGCGTGGCAGGAAGGCGACGAGCACCGCTACTATCCGGGAGATCACCACTATATTATCAAGCTGATGCAGAAGTTCGAGCTGTGCTATGACGTGGCTGCGAACGAGGTGCTGATTCCTGATCTGCTGGAGGTGTCAGAGCCGTCCTTCTCCTTTGATGAACGCACTGCTCTGCGCCTGGTGCTGGCGTATGAGGATTTCTTCCCGCCGTCCATCATGCCGCGTTTCATTGTCAAACGGCACCACGAGATTAAAGGCAATCTGCGCTGGCGCAGCGGCGTTGTCTTGGAGAATCCGCAGCTCCATGCTGTGGCTGTGGTGCGGGCGGACAGCGAGAAGAAGTGCATTCAGATCATGGTGACAGGCAAGGAGCGCAAAGTCTTCCTTGCCCTGCTTTGGCTCGCCTTCCGTGAACTGCATACCGGCTTTGAAGGACTGAAGGTGAGTGAGCGGATTCCGCTCCCGGAACAGCCATCCATCAGTGTTTCTTATGAGAGTCTGCTCAAAAGTCAAGAGGCAGGCATCGAAAAGGTCTTCCCGGAAGGCGCGGAAAGAGTATACAGCGTGCAAGAGCTGCTCGACGGCGTGCATTTTGATGATCAAAGCGAGGGAGCGAGGATGCTGGCTTTGGCGAAGACAGAAAGCAAGAGCGGTCTGCGCTGGCTGGGAGAAAAGCTGAACCGCTACTTTGAGGTTGAGAACCTAAAGATATTTGGCATTACAATCAAGCACCAAGCTATTTTCGAGGATATGCTGAAAAAATAAGTGAATGTTGCGTGTCGTCTGTCTCTGATCAGCCCGGCAGCCGGATGGTGAAGACGCTGCCCCGGCCCGACTGCCGTTCCGCCTACGGTGATGCGCTGCTCAGTCTTGCGCAGGCGAACAACACGCAGGCAACGCGCCGAAGATTATCGGCATCTCCTGTGATCTCGAAGGCTCAGTGAAGATGGACGGCTTCCACAAGCATTCACCGCAGGCGTATCTGGAGCTGGGCATTCAGGAGCACCACGCCGCAGGCGCTGCCGGAGCCATGAGCTGCGAGCAGCTCGTCACCTTCTTCTCTACC
>JAGIXO010000214.1 GCA_026122915.1 Candidatus Electronema nielsenii
CTGCCGCCACGATCAGGATAAGCCATTTCCACGAGCTGAAAAGGAATAGCAAAAGCAGAACAACGGTTTGCGCTGCGTTGAGTCGAGCAGCATTTTCGTTGATTTTGTGGAAAGATACTGGACACATTGCGTTCATAGCGCATCTCCTTCATGATTTTTTTACAGGGGGACAGTCAGCGAAGTCATAGTCAAGATTATTTTGAAATTGCTTCATGTGCGTGGATTCTAATTTATGCAAAAGGTCTATACGAATTCCAGACCAGTTTATCGTTCTTACCTACTGCTTGTCAAATGCTGCCGGTTTTCTGTTGCGCATTGCTCGTTTTTCCTGCTACATAAAAGTTTCTCACTTATGTTGGGCGGAAAGATACGCTGGAACATCGACAGGAGGACAACACATGGCAGAGACAAAAAATATCTCCCTCACCCTCAAGGTCTGGCGGCAGGCCGGGCCGCAGATGGAAGGCACGTTCGAGACACATCGCCTGAACGACCTCAGCGCAGATATCTCTTTCTTGGAGATGCTGGACATCCTCAACCAGCAACTGACGTTGGCTGGTCAAGAGCCAATAGCTTTTGACAGCGATTGCCGCGAGGGCATCTGTGGCAGCTGCGGGGCAGTAGTGGACGTGGACGGTATCCCGCACGGCCAAGAGCGCGGTGGTACCCTTTGTCAGCTCCACCTACGCCATTTCAAGGACGGTCAGACGGTGTGGATCGAGCCGTTTCGGGCGACAGCTTTTCCGATCATCAAAGACCTGATCGTTGACCGTTCTGCTTTTGACCGGATCATTCAAGCGGGCGGATTTGTCTCAATCAACACTGGTTCTGCACCAGAGGCCAACACGGTGTCGATTTCGCGGCATGTGGCCGAGCAAGCAATGGATGCAGCGGCCTGTATCGGCTGCGGAGCCTGTGTTGCTGCTTGTCCAAATGCGGCGGCCATGCTCTTTGTTTCGGCAAAAATATCGCAGCTCGCCTTGCTGCCGCAGGGTCAGCCAGAGCGCAAACGCCGCGCTTTGGCGATGGTTACGGCAATGGACAAGGAAGGTTTCGGCAGTTGCGGCAATCAGCGGGAATGCGAGCGGGTTTGTCCAAAAGGGATTTCTATTCGGAGTATTGCTCGAATGAACCGAGAGTATCTTGCAGCGGTATTGATTGGTGAAGAATTTCACTGGTGAGTTTTGCCGCAACAGTCTGGTTGCGTCCGCCTTTTTTCAGTCGACCCAGAGCAGCTGAGTTCTTGTATTTTTTACAGGAAAAAAAGCAAGAGAAATTTTGACTTTTCTGCCGCGCAGTGGTTAGTTCACCGCAGGAAGCTGTTTTTTCATAAATAAACGGAGGGGGAAAATGAAAACGCTCTTTGGGATGACTGCTGCTGTGCTGCTGGTTGTGACGCTGCTCTTTGTGTCTCTGCCGGGAACTGCGGGGGGCGGCGTGAAGACCATCCCTGTCCTGCTCTCCTTTTTCAGCGGAAAACGCTTCGGCAGCTATAGGCAGGCGGCGGCGTATGCGGGGCTTGACCCGCGCCAGCACGAGTCCGGCAGCAGCGTCCGCAGAAAGCCGAGAATCTCAAAAATGGGCTATGCCTTCCTCAGAAAAACCCTTTACATGCCCGCAATGGTCGCGGTCACGAGGACAAGCTGGGG
>JAGIXO010000215.1 GCA_026122915.1 Candidatus Electronema nielsenii
ATGCGCTACATGGGCGTACACCCCGCCGGACTGTGCGACTTCCCAGAGACCAAATACCGCAAGAAGCGCGACAACAAGCGCGGCACGCGGGCGGGCTGCTTGGGCGTGTACTGCGCTGGCGAAGCACTGGCCGACGCGGGTATTGATTTCACCCAATACCGCCTTGACCGCACCGGCGTGTACATGGGCCTGACCGAGCACGGCACGGTGGAGACCGAGAACGAGGTCTATAATATCAGTCAATACAACTACAACGTTGATTATTGGACGCACCACCACAACCCGCGCACTGTGCTCAACAACCCAGCGGGCGAAATTACCATGACCTTCGGCATCACCGGGCCGCATTACTCGGTGGGCGCGGCCTGCGCTGCGGGTAACGCCGCCTTGATTCAGGGCTGCCAGATGCTGCGCTTGGGTGAAGTGGACATGGCCCTTTGCGGCGGGTTGTCGGAATGCACCGGCTCCTTCGGCATCTTCGCCAGCTTCCGGGCGCAAGGTGCTCTGGCGGAACACAACGACCCGACGAAAGCCAGCCGTCCCTTTGATCAAGCCCGCAACGGCATTGTTATTTCCGAAGGTGGCTGCGTCTTCACTTTGGAGCGATTAGGCAAGGCGCAGGCGCGGGGCGCGAAGATTTACGGCGAGATTGTCGGCTATGCGATGAACTCGGATGCCCGCGATTTTGTCCTGCCCTACGGCCCGCGTCAGGCCGAGTGCATTCGCTTGGCCCTTGACCGCGCTGGCATGACCCCGGCGGACATAGATTTGGTCAACACCCACGCCACCGGCACCAAGCAGGGCGATATCGAGGAATGCCGAGCCATTGCCGATGTCTTCGCAGGCTGCGAGAATCTGCGGGTAAACAACACCAAGTCCATCATCGGCCATGCGATGGGGGCTGCCGGAGTGCTGGAGCTGGCCGCCAACCTGCCTGCCTTTGAGGACGGCTTGGCGCATCCGACCATCAATCTCGATGAGCTGGACCCGGAATGCGCGTTGCCGGGCTTAGTCAGCGGCGAAGCGCAGAAGCTGCCCCGCGCCGAGACCATCCTCAACAACTCCTTCGGCATGGTGGGGATAAATTCCACCCTCATCGTCAAGAGACTGGTGGCGAAATAGGGCGGGCTGTGGTAACATTTTCTGTTTTTTGACCAGCGTCAGGTCTTCGGAGATGCGCAGAGGAGGCAGGCCGCTTGCCTGCCTTTTGTGTTTTGTCACAAAATACGAAATATTGTTAGGGTTCTGGCGGAATAAGGAATCCCGGCGGAACAAATTGTTTTTGCTTTTAAACCTCTAGAGATTCGGCCTTATGTGAAGAATCTTTTTGCATGATAGCGTATTGTTTCATTAAATGTTTTAACGTTATAATGTTGCTTTTAAAAAGTTTTAAGGAGATGAGCTATGAAGTTCAAACGCGAGTTTCACCCTAAAGATGGTAATTGTTTTGTTCTGATGCCGCATGGAATTGTAGATGGATTTGACTGGGATAATCACTATCGTGATATAGCGGATGTTATTTCTGATGTCAAAATGAATCCTGTCAGAGCAGATGATATTTACAGTACGCAGCAGCAGCTTATAGATCGTGTCTGGAAAGGAATACAAGAAGCAGAGATTATTCTTGCCGATCTCACTGGG
>JAGIXO010000216.1 GCA_026122915.1 Candidatus Electronema nielsenii
TATCGTGCTGGCGCGCTGGCTGTGGAATCGGGGCAACGAGCGGCTGCGGCAGGGAATGCGGACGCTGACCGAAGCTCTGCTGGCCTTGGGCATCGTGTTCGCCACATTGGCCGTGCCGCTGGCCCTGAGCGGACGCTGGACCGCCGTCACTTGGGCAATGGAAGGCGCGGCGTTGGTATGGGTCGGCATACGACAGAACCGCGTCCTTGCCCGCAGCAGCGGCTTCCTGCTTCAGTTCGGCGCAGGATTTTTCTTCCTCGCTGATCTCGGCTATCACGGCGCAGGTGCCGCCCTGCTGCCGCTGCTCAACGGCACGTGGCTTGGTTCCGCGCTCATCGCCGTGTCCGCGCTCTTCTCCTCGTGGCAGCTTTATAAGGCGGACAATCTCCGCCGCTGGGAGAAATGGAATCATCTGCCGCTCTTCTTCTGGGGCTGCCTCTGGTGGTTCTGTGCTGGGCTGGAGGAGATAGAACGGCTTCTTTCCTATACGTCCCCGTATCATTGCTACCAAAATTCCGCTTATATACTCTTCGTCGCCCTGAGCTGCGTTGGCCTTACCCGCACAGCAGCTCTGCTGCATTGGAAACCCGCTGCTTGGCCAAGCCTGCTCTTGCCGCTGTTCATGATGCTGATGGCCTTTCTGGACAATATCGGCGAGTTTAGCCGACAGCATCTCTTTGCTGATGGGGGCTGGGCAGTCTGGCTGCTGGCCTTCGTTCTTCTCCACGACAGCCTGCGGCAGGCGCGAGGCTTGATCAAGGAACGCTGCCTGTCCATCAATCATGCCGCCAGCTTCCTGCTGCTGACGTTCATCTTTTGCGCAGAAACCAGCCGGTTCATCGGCGGCAAAGGCGTGTGGGACGACATAGTCTGGGGCCTGATTCCGGCGGGCATGGTCTTGCTGGCGCACAGCCGCCGCTTGGCGGCATACTGGCCCCTTGCTGAATACGCCGCAACCTATCAGAAGTGGGCATCTGGCATTCTGGCGGCACAGCTCTGGTGCTGGTTGGTCAGCACCAGCTTCAGCAGTCCCGGAGATGCCGCGCCGCTGCCGTTCATTCCCCTGCTCAATCCGCTGGAGCTGAGTCAGCTTGCGGTGATGCTCCTGCTTGCTTGGTGGACGCTGCGGCATCATGCGCGCGCTGAATTCGCGGCGTTGCTTGCGGTTGTCGGCACAGGAACGGTTTTCCTCTGGCTCAACACGGCCTTAGCCCGCGCGATGCATCATTTCGCCGGAGTGCCTTTTGATGCGGACATGATGCTGGACTCCCGCCTCTATCAGACCTCGCTGGCCATTCTCTGGACCTTGCTCTCGCTGGCCCTGATGGTCGCCGCCGACCGCCGCCAAAGCCGGACGCTCTGGTTCGCGGGCTGTGTCCTGATCGGCACCACGGTGCTGAAACTCTTTCTGATTGATCTGGCCAACAGCGGCGCAGTGGAGCGCATCATTTCCTTCATCTCTGTCGGCCTCTTAGTCATTGTGATCAGCTACTTCTCGCCCTTGCCGCCCAAAAAGGAGGAGCACGCATGAAACGCCTGCTCGTGCTGTCCGCTTTGCTGACCGCCGCGCCCTGCTTTGCTGCGGATGAAGCCCAGCCCTTGCGCCGCGAGGATTTCGCCTACGGCATGG
>JAGIXO010000217.1 GCA_026122915.1 Candidatus Electronema nielsenii
ATGCCGGTCACGATCCCTGTATCTGCTGTTATTACGATGAATATAGACACTGGATGAATATGGATTATCATGCCTGTCGTTACGGTAATCATGACGTTCATGATGCTCATATCTGTCATCCCTACCTGCACTTGCCGAGCTAAACGCCATGAATGTAAACAAAATACTGGCGATTAATCCTGTTGTTAGTTTGTTCATGATGAATTTCCTTTTCGCGATGCCGTTTGTTGATTGAGAGCTAAAGCTATGCAGCCCTGTCCTTGTTTTTTAAAAATTACCAGATGGAGGATGAAAGCACGATGAAAAGGGAAAAATTTCAAGTGATCTTTTCTGAGTCACGTTCAGCCTGAAAACGTTACAAAATGCTGCGACTACTCGCCAAATCGAGTAAAGTGGGCAGATGGACATCATCACTACCCACGTCAACGCCGACTTTGACGGCCTTGCCTCAATGATCGCGGCCCGAAAGCTCTATCCCGGCGCGGCGCTGGTCTTTGCTGGTGCTGCCGAGCGGCGCATCGGCGAGTTCCTTTCTGCTGATCTTCGCAACCTCTACGACTTCCAGAAGCTCAAGAACATTGACCTAACTTCCGTCCGTCGCCTTATCGTGGTGGACACCCGCCAGCCTGATCGTCTTGATCGGCTGCAAGAATGCCTGTGCAACCCAGGCTTAGAGCTTCATCTTTATGACCATCACCCCGATGCGCCCGGCGATCTACGCGGCAACTTCGAGCGTATAGAACTCCTTGGCTCCACCACGTCTATCTTTGTCAGCATCTTTCAAGAGCAAAACATCAGCTTGACTACGGACGAGGCAACACTGATGAGCATTGGTATTCATGAGGATACCGGCTCCTTTCTCTACACTGGCACTACGCCCGCTGATCTGCAAGCAGCAGCGTGGTTATTAAAACAAGGAGCAAAGCTCGATGTCGTAAATCACTTTGTTAGCCATGATCTTTCTGCCGCACAAGTTTCACTTCTCAGTCAGCTGCTCAAGAATTCAGCCGTCTATACCATTCAGTCAGTACAAGTAACAATCAGCAGGCTAACATTGCCTGACTATGCTGACGACTTTTCTGCTTTAGTGCGACGAATGATGGTCATGGAGAATTTAGATGCGGTCTTTGCCTTGGTTTGCATGGGAGACAGACTGTATTTAATCTGCCGTAGTCGTATTACTGAAGTCAACGTCGGAACAATTGCCCGCGCCTTTGGTGGTGGTGGCCATGCCTCTGCTGCCTCTGCTGTGATTGCCAACAAGACCATCTTTGAAGCAGAAGAAGAGCTACTGCACTTGTTGTACCGCTCTATCCGGCCTAAGGCTTTGGCGAAAGAAATCATGTCATCACCGGTAATTACCGCTACGCCAGAGATCAGCATGAACGAGGCCAGCGAACTGCTTACCCGCTATAGTCTCACCGGCCTACCTGTGGTGCGCGATAACACAGACAAAGCGTATCCTAAGGGTTTACTTGGCTTAATCTCACGTCGGGTCGTGGAAAAGGCGATTGCTCATCAGCTCGGTGCTGTAGCGGTGGGCGACTACATGAGTACAGAAATCGAAACATTATCAGAGAACGCGACACAAGCTGATATTCAA
>JAGIXO010000218.1 GCA_026122915.1 Candidatus Electronema nielsenii
CACTGAACACGCAGGCAGCACCGCTTTCCTGCTGGATAGCTAAGAGCTTTTCCAAGCGATCAGTGGTGTAGATGTCATCTGAGTTAAGAATGGCAATGTACTCTCCCTTTGCTAAACTCAAGCCCCGGTTGATGGTGTTGTAGGCATCCTGATTCTCCTGATGATAATACGAGAACCGAGGATCGGTGTAGCTCTGGGCTACTTTGCCGGTACTGTCCTTGGAGCCGTCATCAATCACGATCAGCTCAAGATGCTTCCACGTCTGCTGAAGGACAGATTCTATGGCCGGGCCGATGAACCGTTCATGGTTATAGGCAGGGATAATGACTGAGATCAAGGGACTGCTGCTCATGATGTATGCAAACGTATGCTGAAGGAGAGAAGAGCCTGTCATACGACGACCGACTCTTGTTGCTTATGACTTATCCATAATAGCCCCGGTACCACTGCACAAACTTGCTGATACCCTCCTCAATTGTAGTCTGCGGCTTGAAGCCAATCTCTCGTACCAAGCCGTCTACATTGGCGTAGGTGGCCCGCACATCACCTGCCTGCATGGGTAGGTAGTTTCTGATCGCCTTCTTGCCGAGACAGTCTTCCAGCACCTCGATGTAGCGCAGCAGCGGCTGCTTGTCGTTGTTGCCGATATTATACAATCGCCACGGGCAGTAGCTGGTTGCGGAGTCAGGTTTGTCCCCGCTCCAGTCCGGGTTGGCCTGCGGGATATGGTCAATCAGTCGGAAGACTCCCTCAACTATGTCGTCGATGTAGGTAAAGTCCCGCTCCATGTCGCCGTTGTTGAAGATATTGACTGGTTTGTCTTCCAGTATCGCCTTGGTGAAGAGGAAGAGGGCCATGTCCGGTCTGCCCCACGGCCCATAGACCGTAAAGAAACGCAGGCCTGTGCAGGCCATTCCGTAGAGATGGCTGTAGCTGTGCGCCATCAGCTCGTTCGCCTTCTTCGAGGCCGCGTACAGCGAAACCGGGTGGTCAACGTTGTCATGCACTGAGAACGGCATGGCGGTGTTGGCCCCATAAACCGAGCTGGACGAGGCGTAGAGCAGGTGCTTGACCTTGTTGTGCCTGCATCCTTCCAGCACGTTGACGAAACCAACGATATTGGTGTCCACATACGAGTGCGGGTTGATCAGCGAGTAGCGCACGCCAGCTTGCGCGGCCAAGTTGACCACTGCGTCAAACTGCTCTTTGCGGAAGAGCTGCTCCATCAGGCCACGGTCAGCTATATCGAAATCAGCGTGACGGAAGCTGGGGAAGGCCAGCAGCTCGGCCAACCGTGCCTTTTTCAGGTTGGGATCGTAGTAATCGTTGAGGTTGTCCAAGCCGACCACGGTACGGCCCGCCGTAAGCAGGCGTTTGGACAGAGTATGGCCAATGAATCCGGCTGCGCCGGTGACGAGTATCTTTTGCATGAGAGTTCCTTATTGAAAAAAAGGGTGGAGACGATGATTCGCTCGCTGGTGTGTTGTTCAAAGTGACAGCGTAGCGTCACTGCAAGTAACGGCATAGCGTCTCGGTAAGAGACACTACGCTGTCACCTGAAGAATGACCAAGGTTGCTCTTGAAACGCTGGGCTA
>JAGIXO010000219.1 GCA_026122915.1 Candidatus Electronema nielsenii
GCAAATGGGTCTGGGATGCGGTCAAGGCAGGCTACAAATCGGGCCAGCACTGGATTGATGCCTTTTACGGCGAGAACATGATCCATGACCCGGACGAGTTCAGTCTTGATCATCGGCACGCTTATGCTGGCTCCGGCGTATACGGCCATGTGCAGGCCACAGACTTTCTGGCCATAGAACCGCTGCTCTCCACCAAGTACAATGACCGCAGCAGCGACTATCAAGAGAAAGACCTGCTCTATTATGGCGCACGACTGCTCTTTGAAGGAAACGGCTTCACAGCGGACAGCACCTATGTCCAGCAGACCGGCAGCATCACCAGCACCAAGGCCGTGGAGGCTGATGTTGATGCGCAGGGCTTCAACCTTGATCTGAGCTACGCCTTCACTCCGCAATGGTCGGTCGGCACCACCTTCAGCTATGCCAGCGGCGACGACAAGAGCACAGCGGACAATGAACGCTTTGACGGCGTGTTTGGCGCATCGGACAAGTATTATGGCCTGATCCATCTCATGGTCTGGTCGAACCTGTTTGATTATGGCCTGACCGCCAATTACCGGCCAGTTAAAGAGCTGGATCTGCGCTGGGAATATCATCAGCTCTATGCGGATGACATCAGCGACACCTGGCTGTCCTACAAAAGCGGCCTGACCGCAGCGAGCGATTGCTACGGCAACGAGATAGACTTTATGGCCACGTGGACTCCGAACAAGACGTGGAAGCTCATGGCGGGCGCGTCGGTCTTCATGCCGGGTGATGCCATTGAAGAAGCGGCAGCCAAGGGCCAAGAGTTCCTGACGGACGAAACCGCCTATGCAGCCCTTGTGCAGGTGGGGTATAAATTCAGCTATCCTTTGTGAGGCTATGCTCTCCCTCACACCTGACGACCTCGCCGCTGTTAAGCTCTCCTTGCAGACCGCTGCTGCGGCTACGCTGCTCGCACTGCCCGCAGGTTTTGCTGCCGCCTATGTGCTGGCTATGACCAAGATGCGCGGCAAGGCAATCTTGGAGGGCCTGATCAATCTGCCGCTGGTACTACCGCCGGTGGTGACGGGCTACTTGCTGCTGCTCCTCTTTGGCCGCAAGGGCTGGCTAGGGCAGCTCTTAGCCCTTGCTGATATCCGCGTCGTCTTCACCCTGCGCGGGGCGGTGATCGCCTCAGCGGTGGTCGGCTTCCCGCTGCTTGTCCGCTCCATCCGCATCGGCATGGAAGGGATTGATCGCCAGCTTGTGCAGGCAGCGCGGACGCTCGGCGCGGGCTGGTTCGACAGCCTGTTTACGGTCGTCATGCCGCTTTCTGGTAGAGCGGTCTTGGCAGGGATGACTCTCATGTTTGCTCGCAGCATGGGGGAGTTCGGCGCGACGGTCATTCTGGCAGGCAACATCCCCGGCGTGACCCAGACCATCCCGCTCGCCATCTACCAATACACCAGCACGCCGGGCGGCGAGAGCATGGCCCTGAGCCTCTGCTTAGTCTCAGTGGTACTGTCCTTCGCCGTGCTGCTGATTGGCGAGGCGGTCAACCGCAATCTGGCGCGGAGATAGGCCATGCTGCTGGAAGTGGAGACCGAGAAGCACTTTGCCGAGTT
>JAGIXO010000022.1 GCA_026122915.1 Candidatus Electronema nielsenii
TGGCAATCAAGAGGTTATACCGGGCAAGACGGTCAAAATTATTCTCCGCTGAACCAGCGATTCGGGGTTATTCCGTTAGCTCTTTCACCACGTCGAGCAATTTGGCTTTTCCGTCTTTGCCGCATTTTTCGCCGACATTTTCAGCTAATTCACCAATGAAGGTCATGTTGATGACCGTGTCATTGGTTTTACCGCTCAAATAGCCATCAACCCACAGCAGAATCATGCCAACCTCGTCTTCGTTTTCAGCCAGCAGATCAGCGCAGGTGTAGGTAGCCATATCTACCTTTTCGTCTTTTTTAATCTCTTTTTCTGCGGCTTGAACACCTGCCACGACAACTATTGACAACAACAGCAGTATGGCTAAGAGTGCTGCTTTCTTTGTTTTGCGCATAAAATCCTCCGTGAAGTTTGATAGAATATGTTGAAAAATGGCTAAACCGTATAAAGATAGTGACAGGAAAATTTCGTTCTGTCAAATGGAAGCAACCCAATGAGAGGCAAGGTTTTTGCTGTTGTTCTATCATGGGTTAGGAAATTTTGCCGAACTAAGGTCACGGTTTGTCCTGAGCCGACCCAATTTCTCCAGATAGCCCGCTGTGCTCTGCTGGCCGGGCAGTGGCAGCAGGCGGCAGATGCCTATACCGAGGCAAACGTATCCGCTCCTGCTGATCTCTATCATGCCGGTTTTGCTCAGGTGAAGCTGGGCGATACTATCGCCTGCCTGCGGCTCTGGCAGCAGCTTGACTGCACTCATCCTGATTTTATTGTTCAGAAAGAACAGGTCAGCTTGTTGCTGATTGAGGAACTGCATTGCCACCTTGATAAAAATCCACTGACACAAGAAACCGAGGTCCGCCAGCTGTTGGAGGAATTTTCCTTGGCTTATCTGCCGAGTGGTGGCGGGCTGCGTTTGGCTCGGCTTTGGCAGGAAGAACGGCTGGAAGAAATCCTTGCTTCGGCTGATGAGACCGACTGGCTTCAGCCTACCGCGCTGGCCGTGCAGGCCAAGGCCGCTTGCCAGCTCATGATGGCAGCAGACATAACGATTCCGACGGCGCAAGCGCGGCATTTCATCAACTGTTGGCTATCGCTGCTTTTTCACCCAGAGGCCGGGCCACAGTCTGAGCCGCAGCGGCAGGCCCTGCTTGATTTTGGCGCGGACGTACTGCGCAGGCAAGCAGCACGGCAACAAGACAACGGTGCTTCTTTGCACCGGCAGTGGGAGGAAGAACTTGCCTTGCTGCGGCGGATGGGCCGAATATCCGCAATGCCGATCTTAACACCGGCACTGGCGTTGCAGGCTAAGATTGCTGATCAGCTTTTCACCCTGATTCAAAAGAGCCGGGATGCTTTTGCTGATAGCAGCGAATGGATGGCCGCTGGCGCAGTCTATTCATCAGCGGCACAGGCTCTTTTGCTGGTCAGAGAAGGTGATTACGACGGCGCGATGGACACGCTATCGGAATTAGAAGAAGTCGATGATCCCTTTGTCGCTTGGAGTGCGGCGCAGGTGAGAACAGTCTGCGGACTGCATTATCTGTCCAACGGTCAGTGCCGGAAAGCGGAACAAATTCTGATCAACGGCCCAGCACATTGGACAGCAGAGCTGGAGCAACAGCTGCTTGCGGCAATAGAGCGAGATGATAATCAGGACGGCACCGCATTAGCCGCTTGCTTAGGTATTCTGACTCTCTTACCGGAAAATGCAGAGACGGGTGCTGTGTTTTGCTCAACCCTAACCAATCAGGTCGTGCGGTTGCGCAGCAGCGAGGAAGCATCGCCAAAACTGCTTGCCGCTGCAATGAGAAAGGCGGTTGTGCTGAATCCCAACGACGACTTTTCCCAAATGATTTTTGACCAAGTACGCCGCGACCTTGCGCTGACGGAGATAAGCGAAGCCTTTGACCGGGATTGCTTTGCCGAAGCAGCTCGCATCGCCACAGCCAGCCGTTTTCCACAGGCAGTTGAGCAATTTTTTGAAACTGCCCGGCAGGTGGCGGCACGGATTGAGCGGGGTGATTATGCGGATCAGGAAGCAGCGGTTTTCACGTTAAATGAGCTATTAGACAGCGTTAGCTTGGTTGACTCCAGTCACGGCGCGGTACGGCGGATCAGGCGTGTTCTTGATGGGTTGCGGATAGAGGCGCGGCATGAATCCCTTTAAAATACTAAATATCGGCCCAGAAGCATCGGCACAAGAAATCATGCAGGCCGCTGCCTTAGCGTTACGGGAAAAGCAGCATTCAGCATACGAAATTGCCGAAGCTCGGCGACAGCTGATGGACCCGTCAGTCCGACCCGTGCTGGCGTTTATTTATTTTGCCGATCTTGAACCACTGCTGCGACAGCCGGTTAGGGGAGAGAAACCGCTGAGTGCTGATGCTCTCAAGCGGCTGGAGATTTTTGATTGAGCATAATGAAAACAGGAGAGAAGACAAGTAGTCCCGGTGATCTGCTGCGGGAAAAGTTAGTGTCTTTTCAGCGAGAAATCGTCGAGTTGAAGCAGTCAGTGAAGGAGCAAGAGGAACTTTGTCTGCATCGGGAGCACGAGCTGTTCGTCGAGTTATTTGAGGTGCTGGATGTTTTTGACAACATTGAAAAAAATATCCGCCGCAAACAGGAGGCATTAGACAAAACAAGCCAAGGTCTGCTCAACAGCATGAGAGCCGTGCAACGCAAGCTGCTCCGTTTGCTCGGTTCCCGCCAAATTGAGCCGTTACATTTCCCTGACCGCCGCGCCAAGGTTGAACAATGCGTGGTGGTGGACACGCAAAGCGTCCCTGAGCAGGAGAACGAAGAAATCCTTGCAGTGCTGAAACGCGGCTACCTTGACGCAGCGCGGAACACGGTTCTTCGTAAGGCCGAGGTGATAACGGTTCGGAATAAGGACTGAAAGGGCGAACATCGTAGTTCGCCCTCACGATAGGGCTTCTATCCCAATATCGCTTTCAGGTCTTCTTCCGGCGTGGCTGCAATTGGTTTGATATTGAAGGTGGCAACCAAGAAAGCAAGCACTGCCGGGCTGATAAAGGCTGGCAGAGACGGCCCAAGGCGGATATCCTTGATGCCAAGATACAACAAAGTAAGCAGGATGGCCGCTGCTTTTTGTTCGTACCAAGAGATAATCATCGACAGCGGCAGCTCGTTCACGCCGCAGTTGAAGGCTCCGGCCAAGGCTGTTGCGATCTGAATTGCTGAGTAAGCATCGTTGCACTGACCCACGTCCAAGAGGCGCGGAATGCCGCCGATGTTGCCGAGGTCTTTGTCAAAGAAACGGAACTTGCCGCAGGCGAGGGTCAGCACCACGCAGTCTGAAGGCACCTGCTCAACAAACTTGGTGAAGTAGTCACGACCCGGCTTGGCTCCGTCGCAACCGCCGACCAAGAAGAAGTGGCGAATCTGCTTGTTCTTCACCGCTTCGATCACCTTGTCTGCCACACCGAGCACGGCGTTGCGGGCAAAACCCACCAGTACGCTGCCTTTGTCCGCGTCATCCTGCCAGCCGTCCATCGCCAAAGCTTTGGCAATCACCGGGCTGAAGTCCTTGCCCTCGATGTGATGCACGCCCGGCCAGCCAACTAAGCCGGTGGTGTAGATGCGCTCTTTATAGTCTTCACGCGGCTTTTGAATACAGTTGGTGGTGAAGAGCACCGGGCCGGGGAATTCCGGAAATTCCTTGTGCTGATTCTGCCAAGCCGTACCAAAGTGACCATAGAAGTGAGGATGCTTCTTCAGTTCTGGGTAGCCGTGCGTGGGCAGCATCTCGCCGTGGGTGTAGATGTCAATGCCTTTGCCAGCGGTCTGCTGAAGCAGTAAATCAAGGTCGCGCAGGTCATGGCCGGTGATCAGGATGCACTTGTTTTTCCTATGACCCAGCGGCACCGGAGTTGGCACTGGATGTCCATAGGTGCCGGTGTTGCCCGCGTCTAAAAGCTCCATCGCCCGCAGATTGATCTGGCCCGCCTTCATTGCCACCGGCACACAGTCTGTAATAGTCAGTCCTTCCGCCAGCAGTGCTGCCATTGCTTCGTACATGAAACCAGCAATGGCTGGGTCTTCCTGACCAAGAATGGCAGCGTGATCAGCATAGGCAGCAATACCTTTCAGACCATAAAGCAGGGTTTGCTTGAGTGAACGGATATTCACGTCCTCATCTAAATTCTCAATGAACTTGAGGGCCGCGCCTTGCTCGGCAAGACCAGCAACCGTGTCTGCCGGGGTGAAGGACGCTGCCGGATGAGCAAAGTCGATCTTGCCGAGCTTGGCCTTCAAACCCTCCCGCAGTTCCACAGTCTTGCTGATCAAGACAGCAAAGCGTTCTGGATCAAAATTGACATTGGTCAGCGTGGAAAACACCGCTTTCATGGTGAAACGATCTAACTCTGCGTCAACGATTCCGCGCTTTTGGGCTTCATCAGCAAAAAGCGATAGGCCGCAGAGAGCGTAAATTAACACGTCCTCAATATTGGCCAGCTCACCGTTTTTGCCGCAAACTCCAGCAGTGGTGCAGGCGATGCCCTTGGCGGTTTGTTCGCATTGGTTACAATACATTTTTCCTCCCTGAATTTTTTTTAGTTGCAGCGTGTATCGGTTCACGAGTATAGCGATACTGTACCCGTAATAAGACCTCTTTCCCTTGATCTATGTCAAGTAATTTTAAATATTGAAGACGGCGGGTAAATAAAAGGAAGCCCCTCATGTCTGCCCTGTTATAGGTTTGCCGTGATGTGAAAATTTATATATACCAAAGGAGGATATCATGCAATGTCCTGGACAAGACAGCCGCTACTGGAGCGGCGATGATGTATTTGAGAGCCGCTGCCCCAGCTGTGGCCAGCCAGTAGAATTCTTTAAAGACGACAGTCGCCAGCGGTGCCGGAGCTGTGGCAATCAGGTTTTTAATCCGAAAATGGATTTTGGCTGCGCTGCCTATTGTCCTCATGCGGCCCAGTGTTTGGGTTCGCTCTCACCAGAACTGCTTGCTGCGCAACGTGAGATGTTCAAAGATAAAGTTGCAGCGGCCATGCGCCAGTATTTCGGCAAAGACAGCAGGCGGATTCATCACGCCGAAGCAGTGGCCGAGCAAGCCGAGCAGATCGGCAGAAAAGAGCCGGGTGGAGACATGTCGGTGATCATGGCCTGTGCCTATCTCCATGATATCGGCATCCGTGAGGCCGAGCGCAAGTTTAACTCCTCAGCAGCCCGCTATCAGCACAGCGAGGGGCCGCCAGTGGCGCGAGAATTGCTCAATTCACTCCGAGCCAAGCCAGAGCTGATTGATGAAGTCTTCGACATTATTGGCCATCATCACACCCCACGAGCTGAGGAAACGATCAATTTTAAGGTGCTATATGATGCTGACTTGATCGTCAACATGGCTGAGGAATATCAGGAAAAACCACCAACTCAGGAGCAGTTAAACCGCTTATCTGCGTTGATGCTGACTGAAACTGGGAAGACGCAGGCTCAGGCGGCTTTGCAGCGGTTTATCAAGGTGACTACGGAGAATACGTAAAAAGAAACCCGCTGGCTGCGGAAGGCCAGCGGGCAGGAGAGAAAAAAAACAGCGTGGCAACAGAACAGGAACTACTCAGGCCGGACAGGGCGCAGGAGCAGCGGCGGGGAACAACATACCCGGAAGAGAAACAGACAATTTCTTCTTCCGGGGTTTTGCCGGGGCGATAACGTGGGGCTGACCCGGCTTGCGAAATTCGACGTATTCCCAGCAGTCTGGAGAATCGGCAATGGCTTTCATCAGACTGTGATGCAGGGCATGACCAGAGCGGCTGGCGATTACATGGCCAAGAATCTGACTACCCAGCAGGGCCAAATCACCGATTAAATCCAACACTTTGTGACGGACGAACTCATCCTCGAAACGCAGCCCTTCTTCATTGAGAACGCTGCGGCGATTCCAGTGAATAGCAATGACATTTTCAAGGGTGCAGCCAAGAGCGAGGCCGTTGCGCCACAGCTCCTCAACCTGCTCAACAAAGCCAAAGGTGCGTGCTCCAGCGATTTCACGGGCAAAACGCTCTTGACTAAGATCAATGGAGTAGCTTTGCTCGTTGATCAGCTCGGTGCCGAAACTGATGTTGCCGGTGATTTTAAAGCCGTTGTGCGGCTCAATACGGATAAATTTGTCGCCGGAGATACAGGAAACCGGCTTGATGATGCGGATAACTTTACGCAGGGCGCGTTGTTTCTTTTTGCCGCCGCTGCCGAGAAGCTGGACAAAAGGGTCAGCGCTGCCGTCCATAATCGGAACTTCAAGGCCGTCTAATTCAATTTCAGCGTTGTCGATACCCGCGCTGTGTAGGGCAGCCATCAGGTGTTCGGTGGTGGAGATACGCTCACTGCCGCTGCCAAGAGTAGTAGCTAAGGTGGTGTCAACAATTTGCTCCATCCGTGCGGGAATAGCGGTCTTTTTACCCAGATCAGAACGACGAAAGCTGATACCGCTGTGTTCTTCTGCTGGCCTGATGGTTAAGTTCACAGGCTTGCCGGAATGCAGACCGATACCGCAGCAGCTGACAGTACGCTCAAGCGTGTGCTGATGCGGGTCAAGGTTGATTGTCATGTTCTTCACCGAGTGCCGGTTCATCCTGATGATGCCCTTTTGTGGATTTATTCTTTCCTTTCTTTGTACCACTTTCTTATGCAAAAATCTGGCCAAAAAATTGTTTTTTGCATTCAACCAAAAAGAAGAAAACTTTTTAGTAGAATTTAGCGGCATAAGAAAAGCGGACATGGGCGAAGCAGAGCGTGGTTTTCGATGAACAGTCGTGGCAAAAAAGACACACTAAATAATTGTACCAATATTTGGGTGATTTTAGACACACTACGCCGGAGCAGGCAGCCGCTGGCTGGCGCAGTCCAGTGCTAATTTGTCCAAACCGGATTCTGGCGCGGCCTGCATGAGCACCCCGTAGAGCGGCAGCGCAAGCGCGAAGCCGCGCAGTTTGACCAAATCTTTTTCCGTGCAAAGTAGGCAATCGGCATGAGTCTGCTCTGCTGTTTGGACAAGCTGGCGCACGGTCTGCTCTTTGTAAGCATGATGATCGGGCAGAGCTTTAAAGGCGGTAGGTTCGATTGCCAGCTGAGTTAGGGTTTTCCTGAAACCGTCAGGCCGGGCAATACCGCAAAAAGCTAAACAGCGGCGGCCTGCCAGTTCGTTTTGCTGCACCTGTGTTCGGCTACCGTCTGTCTCCTGCCGCACTATCCCAACTGCTCGGCTGCCGCTGAAAAAGACCGGCCTGCCGGGGAATTTCTCATGCAGCAGATTGCGGAAGCTGGCCGCCCGCGCAATGTTGCCTTCATCTGCGCCGGTGAGGACAAAGGCGTTGGCGCGGTAGAGCGCGCGCACTGGCTCGCGCAGATCGCCGCCGGGAAAGACCCGCGAATTGCCCGCCAATCTGTCAGCGCTGAAGAGCACCAAATCCAAATCGCGGCGGACAGCAAGATGCTGAAAGCCGTCATCCAGCAGCAGCACATCCGCGCCCATTTCTATTGCCTTGGCCGCAGGTAGCTTGCGTACCACGCCGGTCAGCACTGGCACACCGGGCAGAGTTTCTGCTAACATACGCGGCTCGTCGCCGACATAAGAAGCAGCCAACAGCACCTTATTGCCGTCTGAAACAATATTGACCCGCTCCTTGGTCGCGCCGCCATACCCCCGGCTGATGATTGCAGGATGAAAGCCGCTGCGCTGAAGCAAGCGGGCAAAATGCTGCACCAGCGGGGTTTTACCGGTGCCGCCCATCGTTAGATTACCGATACTGATCACCGGTACATCGAATGCAGAAGAGGCTAGCACCCCGTTCAGATAAAACTGCTCCCGCAGCCGCATGATCAAGCTGTAGAGCGGCGACAGCGGCCTGCCGAGAGCATAATAAAAATTCCGATCCATTTATTCTCTTCACCTGTCTTTTCAATTTTTTGGTGCATTTTTTCTGTGGGTGTGAAAAGATAGCCGATTGTGGCTCGCTTTGCAATGCGGGCTGAAGGACGAACTCAAAATGAAACCCTATTAAAGGAGGAACACTGTGCATTTTTCCAAAACGTTGCTTTTATTGTTTTCTGTCGCACTGACAGGTAATGCTTTTGCCGCTGATTCGATTAAAATTGGCGTGGTTGGTTCGCACAGCGGCGATCTGGCTTCCTACGGCATTCCAACCATGCGGGCGGCGGAGTTGGTGGCGGAGAACATCAACGCCAAAGGCGGCATCAACGGGGCAAAGGTCGAACTGCTGATTGAGGATGATGCTTGCAAGCCAGAAACAGCGGCGAACATAGCAGCCAAGTTTGTTTCCGCTGGGGTAAAGTTAGTGATAGGCCACATTTGCTCTGGCGCGACCAAAGCGGCTTTGCCTATTTACACCGATGCGGATGTAATTGTCATGTCGCCTTCAGCCACGGACACAGATATGACCACGAGCGGCAAATATCCGACTTTTTACCGCACTATTGCCCCGAACAACGCTCAAGCCAAGTCGATTGCTGAGTTTGCAACAGGCGCATTAGAAGCGAAGAAGATCGCGATTATTCACGACAAGGGTGATTACGGCAAAGGTCTGGCTGAGGATGCGCAGGATTTGATTCGCAAAGATGCCAAGGCTGAGGTAGTGCTGTTTGAAGGTATCACGCCCGGCGCGGTGGATTATTCAGCTGTGGTGCAAAAAATTAAGATGGCCCGTGCTGATGCAGTGATTTTCGGCGGTTATCACCCGGAAGCATCGAAGATTGTCACTCAAATGCGGAAAAAGCAGATGAAGACATTGTTTTTCTCTGATGACGGCGTGAAAGACGAAACTTTCGTCAAAGTTGCTGGTAAATACGCGGAAGGTGTGTACGCCACTGGCCCGGCAGATGTTTCCAGTAATGCGGTGACGCAGCAATTTCGCAAGGCGTATGCAGACAAATACGGCGACAAGCCGGGCGCATTTTTCGACAACGCGGTGACGGCGACTATTGCCCTGACCAATGCGGTGGAAAAGGCGGGTTCAACGGATTTCAAAAAGATGGCCGATGTGCTGCATAATCAGATTGCAGTTACGCCGTTTGGCGAAATCAAATTTGATGAACATGGCGATGCGATTGGCGTTGGCTACACCATGTACACGGTCAAGGAAGGCAAGTTTGAGCAGGTGAAGTAGGGGGTTTACGGTAGGGGCGAAAGATTCTTCGCCCCCGCAAGGCCAGACGCGGCAAGAATCGGAATTTTTACGGTTTTATCTGTTGTTTTGTTCGTTTGAATCGGGCCGTTTCACACTGAAAACGCTCCAATTCCAATTGGAATCAGGGCAATTCACATTGGAATTGCCTCGATGTCGGCAGGAATCGTGTCAAAGTCAATTGGAATCAAGGCGATTCCGATTGGAACCGGGCCGTTTCAAATTGGAATCAGGCTGATTCCAGTCGAAAATGGGGTAATTCCAGTGTGAATCGTGTCAAAGTCAATTGGAATCGGGTTGATTCCAATTGACTTTGGGGCAATGCAAGCGGGGAACGGGGTAATTTTCAGTGGCGAAAGATTTTTCGCCACTACCGGAGGTGCAAAATGGCAAACAAAGAACAGTTGGCGATACTCAGGCCAGTGTGGAACAAGTGGCGAGAGGAAAGCCCTGATGCGGAGATTGAACTGCGTAAGGAAAAGCTATTTAGCTATATGATTACTAATTATCGTGCTAATCCTTTTGCAGGCATGGATTTACAAGGTGCGCATCTTGTTGAATTTGATCTTCGCTATATAGATTTACGCGGTACAGACTTTCGGCGAGCCAATCTCAGTGGCGCAGACATCACCGGCGCAAAACTCTACGGCAGCGCACGGGAAAACTGGATTATTGACGGCATTCGCTGCGATTACATTTATTGGGACGAGGCCGGAGAGCAGCGCACCCCGCCCGACCGCGATTTCCGCCCCGGCGAATTTGAGGAACTATACAAGCAGCTTCCCACCTTCGAGTACATCTTCGAGCAGGGCTTCACGCCGCTTGACCCGCTGATCATGGACCGAGTGGTGCAGGCTGTCAACGAGCGGCACAAAGAGTTTTCGCTGGAGCTGGTCAATTTCGACAAACGCGGCCAGCCGCACGCCACGTTCACGGTCTGCCATCTTGAGCACGTGGAAAAGGCAAAGCAGCAACTTACTGTATTGTATGAGAACACAATAGCATATTTAATGAAAGAAAATGAAGAGAAAAACCGATTAATAAAACGGCAAAATAATTTTATCGATCAGCTCATCAAAAAAACTCCATCAATAGAGGATTTGAAGCAAATGGGAGACACGTACAATAATTACGGACAAACTGGCGCGATGGGAAAAAACGCTTCTGCCACCGGCAACACCTTTCAGCAAATCACCGCAGAGCTTTCCCGCCTGCACGAGGAAATGCAACGCAGCGCGAAAACCCCGGAACAACGCGCCGCCGCCGAGGATGTTGCCAAAGCCGCGCAGGCCGCCAGCGAGCAGAATGAACCGGCCATGCAACGGCATCTGAAGAACGCCGGAAAATTTGTCGTGGACTTCGCAAAAAATATCGTCACCGATGTGACGGCGGAGTATTTGAAGAAGACGCTTGAAATGTAAAATCGTCCGCAGATGTCTCGATAGGTTGAATACGCAGAATCTTCAGCCTATCAAAAAAAAGTCTTGCAAGTAACTAAGCATAACAATTGATTAATTCAAAAATGCTCACCTTCGTTTCCCCTCTCTGGCTTACTGCTGGCCTGCTGGCCTGCTGCGGAGCCGTTCTTTTCCTCAGCTTGAGGACTGTTCACCGCAGAAAGGAGCTGACGAAATTCGCCGCGCCTCATCTGCTCCCGCAGCTTACTGCCAACGTCTCGCAAGCCCGGCGGCGGCTGAAAAACATCCTCTTTGTGCTTGGTTTAGCCTGCTTGTTCATCGCCTTGGCCCAGCCTCAGTGGGGCAGTCGCTGGATTGAGGTGAGGAGCAAGGGCGTTGATATCCTGATCGGCTTTGATGTGTCGAAATCGATGCTTGCGCCAGATATCAAACCCAGCCGTCTTGAGCGAGCCAAGCTGGCAGTGCGGGACTTCACCGCCCGATTAGACGGCGACCGAATTGGTCTGCTGCCCTTTGCTGGCACCTCCTTTCTCATGTGTCCGCTGACCACAGACTACGATGCTTTCAATGCCTCTCTTGCCGCTTTAAACACTGATGCCATTCCAAAAGGCGGCACAGACATTGGTCAAACCATCGAGGATGCAGTTCGAGTGTTGGCCGGTGAACTCAATCACAAAATTCTGGTGCTAATCACCGATGGCGAGGATTTGAGCCAAAATGCGCTGCGGGCAGCAGCCGTGGCGAAACAGGAAAAAATGCTTATTTATACGGTGGGAGTCGGTACGTCACAAGGCGAGCTGGTTCCGCTGCCCGGCGGTGGAGCTGGGAATTTTGTCAAAGACGAGCGCGGTGGCTTTGTTACCTCGCGGTTAGACGAGAAAATTCTTGCTGCCGTTGCTGAAACCACGGGCGGCATTTATGTGCCGCTGGGTAGCATGGGCCAAGGCTTAGACACTGTGTATGAACGTAAGTTAGCTCTGATTCCCAAGGAAGAACAGGCCCAGCGCAAAAAAAAGGTGCTGCTGGAACGGTTTCAGTGGCCGCTGGGGGCTGCCGCGCTGCTCTTGAGCTTGGATTTCTTGCTTATCGGTCGCCGCCGCAAGCTGCGTCTGCCTTTTATTTTCACTGCGGGGAGGCGAAAAAAAGAGCAAGTAGCAGCTACAGCTGCCGTATTGCTTCTTCTTTATATGTTCTGTCCTGTTTCGGCGCGAGCTGATCAAGGCAGCGACTTGTTTCAGGCAGGGAAATATGAGCAAGCGGCGCAATTTTACCAGAATGCTTTAACAAACGACAGCGATAATCCGACTCTGCATTTCAATTTGGGATCGAGCCTGCATCAGCAAAAAAAATATGATGCAGCAGCAGCGGAATTCACTAAGGCACTGAAAAGCAGTGATATCAACTTGCAGGCGAAGAGCTATTTCAATCGCGGAATCAGTCAGTATCGTGCAGGCGAAGAAGCAGAAAAAAAAAAGGCTGATAGAGCAGAGGCTATTCAGCACCTCAATCAGGCGGAAAAATCCTTTGCTGCGGCGATCAAGTTGGCTCAAGAGCAGCAGAAAAAGGACAAGGCAGCTCGTAATCAGCAAAAAGCCAAAGAGAAACGGGAACAGTTAGAAAAACAGCAAAAAGAGCAGTCGCAGCAAAGCGAGAAGGACGACGAGAAGAAAGAGCCAAAGGAGCAAAAAAAGCAAGAAGGGAAGGAAGAGAACAAACAAAATTCAGGCTCAGAAGCAAAACAAAAACAGCAGGGTGGTAAAGAGGAAAAGAACAACGCGGACAGAGCGGAAAAGCAAGATACCAGCGCGGCTCAGAAGCAGAACGATCAGGAAAAACAGCAGCAAAAAGCTGCATCGGTGCCAGACAAGGAACAGCAAAAGAAGGAAAGCACCACTGAAAATCCGCAGAAGCAGGCTGGGGCAGGCGATCAGAATGGAAAGCAGCCGCAGCCGGGTGGAAAGGATAAGGAGGAGGTTAAAATCATGGGAAAAATGACCGAAGAGGAAGCAGGTAATCTGCTCGACAGCCTGAAAGCCGAGCAGGGTGAACTGAATTTTATCCCGCAGGAGGCTGCCGACGGAAACGAAGTCGACAGGGATTGGTGATGCTGAGAAACAATGTGGCGCGGCTTTGGCTGATAGTTAGCCTGCTCTGCTGCTTTGCGGCAACAGGCTGGGCAGCGGATGTTCAGGTTTCCGCTGAACTGAACCCAACTACCTTTGCCCAAGATCAGGGCGCGGAATTGGTGATCACGGTCAACGGGGCCAGTTCTGCCCAACCGGAGCTGCCTGCTGCTGAGGGGCTGCGTTTCCGCTCTCTTGGCCAAAGCAGTCAGACCTCTTGGGTCAACGGACAGGTTTCAGCTTCGGTGGCCTTCAGCTTTATCGTGCAGGCGGAAAAACCGGGTCAGCACACTATCGGGCCGGTCAAAGTAACAGCAGACGGCAAAACCTACACTACGCAACCGGTCAGCTGTACGGTCAGTCCGGCGCAAAGTTCCAGCGGCACGGCAGCAGTTCCGCCGACTGGTTCCAACTCGGCACCGCAAACGGAAGAAGAGAGCGAGAACATCGGCTTTCTGCGAATTCTGCCACAAACAGACAAATTTTATGCCGGACAGCTGGTGCCTTTTACGATCAAAGCCTATTTTAAGCCGGGCAGACGGATTCACCTTAAAACCACACCTTCGCTGATTGGAGAAAATTTTCTTCTCCAGAGTTTAGACCAAGAACCGAGCCAGCAGCAAGAACAGGTCAATGGCGAACAATTCACCGCCCTAACTTGGCATGGTGTGCTGTCAGCGATCAAGGAAGGTACTGCCGCGTTATCTGTGCAGGTCGATGCTGATCTGATGGTCCGCGAACAGAGGCAGCGTAATAGTAGCCCTTTTGATTCACCCTTTTCTGACGAGCCTTTTTTTGATGACTTTTTTGGCCGCTACACACCTCGCGAGATCAAACTCACCAGCCCAGAAAAACCGGTGACCGTGCTGTCTTTGCCGAACAAAAACCGTCCGGCGGATTTCAAGGGCGCGGTTGGCATGTTTAGTCTGGCTGTTGCAGCTTCGGGCACTGACGGCAGGCCGGGCGATCCTATCACCCTAAAAATGAAAATTGGTGGCAGCGGCAACTTCGACAGCGTGCAGGCCCCGGAGTTGACGGACAGCAAGGGCTGGAAATTGTATCCGGCTTCAGCCAGCTTTATCGGCCAGCCGCACGGCAAGAGCGAAAAGACCTTTGAACAGGCCATAGTGCCAGTTGGCAGCAATCTAACCGCTGTGCCACCGCTGCATTTTTCCTATTTTGATCCGGCGGCTGGGGACTATGTCACCCTGAAGAGCGAGCCGATTCCGCTCCAGCTGCAACAGGCTGCTGAACCAGTGCCACCTCCTGCACAGCAGCAGCCTGCTCCGCCGCTAAAAAACAAAAAAAATCAGGCGGAACCGAAAGCAAAGAAGCATTTTGTCTTCTTGCGTTCTGAGTCGGAAAAAATCGTGCGCAACTTCCAGCCGCTATATAAAAAACGCTGGTTCCTGACCACAATGGCCGGTGCCGGGTGCTGCCTTGTCTCTGGCCTATTACTTGATTTGCGCCGAAAAAAAATAGAAAGCAATCCAAGCCTTCTTCTCCGCAAACAGGTGGAAAGAAAGATAGCGCGGCATTTTCTGGAGATGAAGGCGGCAGCTGCGGCCAAAGATCAAGAGCGATTCCGACTGCATTGCCAAGAGGCTGTGCAAAAACGTACAGGCGTAGCGTGGGGACGCGCTCCCGAAGCGATCACGTTAGCTGATCTGCGCGAACGGCTGCCTGACGATGCGCCTCTCCTTGCCCTGTTCGCCCGGCTTGAGCAGAGCAGCTATGCGGCACAACACTTAGAAAAGGCTGAGATGGAAGCGATGCTTCAGATCGCCCAACAGGAATTGGACAAACTGGCATGAAAAACCGGATAACCGAGGACAGACACAGAGGTCTGTCGTTACGTGCTGTTATCAGCTTGTTTCTGCTCGTCGCAAGCCTACTGCTGACCTTCTCCGCTGTTGCTGACCAGAAGAAACAGGACGGCGATGCCGAAACCTTGGTTGCGCAGGCGAATGCCGCCTATCTCAAAGGTCGCTACGAGCAGGCTGCCACTCTCTATACAGCAGTTATTCACGAAATAGGCATCTCTGCCGAACTGCTCGGCAACTTAGCTGACAGTTACGCCGCTGCTGGGCAAATCGGACTGGCGGTGCTGAATTACGAGCGGGCGTTGTTACTGACTCCGAGCAATGCGGACTTGCGGAAGAGTTTAGCACAGTTACGCAAGGATGTGGGTCTGTTTCGAGCAAAATCCTTGCCAGAGCGGTTAGCTGAATTGTTGGGCGCGGATCAGTGGTTGCTGATTTCTGGCACCGCCTTTGTCCTGCTCGCCCTGACTGTGCTGGTCGTAGGCATAATTGGCCAGAAACGCTGTCCTTGGGCACGACGACTAAATTTCCTTTTTCTGACCGCGACCCTGCTGCCTCTGCCTCCGGCCTTGCTCCGCTATCAGGCTTGGCAAGACGGCGTGATCACGGCTCCTGATGCCCGGCTGCTCATTTCACCCTTTGCTGAAGCTGAAGCAGTTGGCAGCGTTAAAACGGGCAGCATCATTCGCCCGCTGCACAAGGAACACGGCGGCTACCTGCTGGTGCGTGATGAGGACGGACGTAGCGGCTGGATTGCTCAGACCAGTTTTCAGCGGATTGCAAACATCGAGCAAGAGCAAGGGCGACATAATTTTGCGCAGACCACCGAAATTCAAAAAACACAGCCTGACTTGCCTAATGCACGCTCCGAGAGTATATTGCATTTCAATGCACTGGAGCAGTCTCCCGTCCCTCGAAAAATTCAACACCAGAACAAAGAGAAAATATGAAAAAAACTTTTGCGTTATGCGGCCTGCTTCTTTTGTCAGCTCAAATAGCGACCGCTGCACCTCACAGTGGCACTCGTTTTATTGACACTTGGTCAGAGCTGAACACTTGGGAGATAGGGGCGAGGTCAGTAGATTTTGCCCAAACGCTGGATAAAAAATTAGTCTTTGTTTTGGGCGAAGACGGCAACGTGCAGATTTTTTCCGCTGTTGGTGAGCAGCTCGGCACGGTTCAGATGCAGGGCAGACCAATAGCTATCGACATTGATCCGCGTGGTAAAATCCTGTATGTAATTGACCAAAGAGGGTATTGTACACTTTTCAATATTTCTATAGCAACCGGTGCCGCAGACTCAAAAGTGCTCCGTAGCTGGAGGACTCGCACAAGAACGGTGGATGTTGCTGTTTTGCCCGACCGTCAGTTGGTCTTCATTCTGGAGGCAGACAAAACTGTGCGAGTTTACTCGTACTCTGGCCAACAGATAGGCTACATTCCGGTACCCGCAGGCACTTCCTCTCTTGATCTCATTCCTCGGAGCGCAATGCTTTATCTTGTCAATCAAAGAGGATTCTACACATCGTTACAACTACAGTTCTAACCGTGCTAACCGATTTCAGGGCAAAAAACAAATTTTGTTCGACTTGCCGGACGCAGCACGGGACAGTATAATGCCTGCATTCTATTCATTCACTGCTCATTTTTACCAAGGAAAAAACATGAAGAAAACTCTTGCCCTGTCCTGCCTGCTGTTACTTTCTGGTCAGATCGCCTTAGCACAGCCGCCCGCACCAGAGCAGCAGTCTGCTGCCAAGCCCGATGCACTTTCATGGACGGTTATGCAAAATTGGAAAACCGAAGCAAAACCGCTTGATTTCGTTCAGTCGTTAGACGGCAGGATGGTATTTATCCTCGGCGAAGACAGCAAGGTTTATCTGTATTCCGCCGAAGGTCAGAAGCTGGGAGTAATTCCGGCTGATCCGGGTACAATTGCTTTGGATATTGCCCCGCGTGGTGAGATGCTTTATCTGGTGGACAAAAACGGTGCGTATAAGGCTCTTGATATTTCCTTTGCCAAAGACATTGATATCTCTGGCTCGCCCTTCCTCGGCAACGAAAAAGCACCGGTGGCTTTAGTTGTTTTCTCGGATTTCCAATGCCCTTTCTGTAGCAAAGTGCATCCTCTGTTGGAAGAAGTGATGAAGAAAAATCCTGACACGGTCAAGGTCGTGTTCAAGCACATGCCGTTGAACATGCACCAACAGGCCGAGCCAGCCGCTCGTGCCTCTATTGCTGCTCAGGAGCAGGGCAAATTCTGGCAGATGCATGATGCACTTTTCGCTATTTCATCGAGCTTGAATCCTGAGACGATTGAAAAAGCTGCCGCTGGCATTGGGTTAGATATGGAGAAGTTCAAGGCAGACTTGAACAGCCCAGCCATCCAAGAGAAGCTGACCAAGGACATGAACGCAGCACGTTTGGCCGAGGTTAATGGTACCCCCACTCTGTTCGTCAACGGTCGCCGAGTAAACGCAGCGGGTGTCGAAGGCATCCAGAAGATGATCGACCAAGAACTGAGCAAGAAGTAAGTAATGCCTACCCGGCCAACGTTGAAAAAAACGGGCGGCGAAGTCGAGCAAGGCTTGGAGTTTGCGGATCATGCCGCTGCCCAAGCCCTGTTCGGTGAGTTAAACCGTAATCTGCATACCGTTGAGCAGACAGCTGGAGTCCACATCAACTGCCGAGGGAATAACCTCCAAATTCAAGGCAGAACTGATGCGGTGGAGCTGGCTGTTTCTGCTCTGCGCCAGCTGTATGAACTCGTCCGCAAAGGCTATCCAGTTTTCAGCCAAGATATTGCTTTTGGGCTGAAAATCCTTGAATCATCTCCAACAGCATCTTTGGAGGAGATATTCTTAGAGAAGGTCTGCATTACCTCAAAAAAGCGGATTATTTCACCAAAAACTATCAACCAAAAGAATTACATCGAGGCGATCCGCCACAACGACATTGTGTTTGGCATTGGACCAGCAGGCACCGGTAAAACCTATTTAGCGGTGGCGATGGCAGTTGCGGCCTTGGCTGCCGAACAGGTGCAGCGGATCATTCTCACTCGACCCGCCGTAGAAGCAGGCGAGAAGCTCGGTTTTCTACCCGGTGATTTGGCTCAGAAGGTTGATCCGTATTTGCGTCCGCTTACCGATGCTCTTAACGAAATGCTGGGAGCAGAGAAAGCAGCGGATTTGATCGGACGGGGCGTGGTCGAAATTGCACCATTAGCCTTTATGCGCGGCAGAACCCTGAACAAAGGCTTTGTCATCCTTGACGAAGCGCAGAACACCACTCGCGAGCAGATGAAGATGTTTCTCACTCGGATTGGTTTTGATTCGCAGGCGGTCATCACGGGTGATATTACTCAGGTTGATTTGCCTGGTGGTCAGCCTTCTGGCTTGGCAGAGGCAAAAAATATTCTTCAGGATATCGATGGGATCAGTTTCTGTCACTTCGATAGTAGCGATGTAGTTCGTCATCCGCTCGTACAGAAAATCATCCTCGCCTACGAGAAAAACAGTCACCGCGACCGTCCAGAAGCCTGATGTCCATTAACTTCATCAGTGAAATCGATCCGCAGCGATTCCGGCTTAATCAAGCTCTGTTGCGTGCGCGTACATCTCGTTTGCTGTATCTACTCGGCCAAACTGAGCGAACAGTCAGCATTGTTCTGCTCGACGACCGGGAAATGGCTGGTTACAACCAGACTTATCGCCATAAAGAAGGACCGACTAATGTGCTCTCGTTTCCGGCGGAAGTGGCGGATGAGCTAGGCGATATCCTAATTTCTGTCGATACCGCGTGGCGGGAAGCTCTCGAGAAGAACATCACTCTGCATCAGCATCTTACTTGGCTGATCATCCACGGTCTGCTGCATCTACTTGGCTATGACCACGAGCTATCTGACGAGCAAGCAGAACTGATGCAGGACAAAGAAGCGCAGCTCTTTCAGGCTATCCAACACATTCATTCACAAGGAAGAACCATGCCGCAACTTGCCATCAACGTTGACCACATCGCCACCATTCGGGAAGCCAGAGGCGGCGTAGAGCCTGATCCGGTGCTGGCCGCAGGCATTTGTGAGCTGGCTGGTGCGAGAGGTATTGTCGTCCATCTGCGGGAAGATCGCCGTCATATTCAAGAGCGTGATGTTCGGGTCTTGCGTCAAACGATCAAAACCCGCCTGAATCTGGAGATGGCGGTCGTCAAAGAGATCGTCGAGATTGCCCTTGATGTGCTGCCGGATATGATCACCTTAGTGCCGGAAAAACGTAAAGAGCTGACCACTGAAGGCGGTTTGGACATCATCAGCAATGAGAAGAAAATTAGGAAAACCGTCGGCAAAATGATTGAGGCAGGTATTCCTGTGTCCCTCTTTGTTGATCCCAATCCTGAGCAAATCAAGGCTGCTGTCGATGTGGGCGCGACCTATGTTGAGCTGCATACTGGCCGCTACGCAGATGCTACCGACGCGAAGGAGCAGGACAAGGAATTTCAGCTGATCGAGCAGGCAGCAGAGGCTGCCTTTGCGGTCGGGCTGCGGGTCAATGCTGGCCACGGACTGAATTATCTCAACGTGGGTCGCATCGCAGGTATATCCGTGATCGAAGAACTGAGCATCGGCCATGCAGTGATTGCACGGGCGGCTTTTGTTGGCTTAGATCAGGCTGTGCGAGAAATGCAAAACTGTATTGATATAGTTGGGTAAAAATACTCGTAGCAACTCCAAATTTTGAGCTGATGATGTGAAAAAAAGGGCGGCACAGCACTGTCCGCCCTGCGATCGTGAAATAGTTTCACTGATAAACCAAGGTAGTTCCCGCATCAACCGGAGTGCTGTCATCAGCATACTCACTTTGCCGCCCAACGTTCCAATCTGACGGCGAGGAGGTGTTGAAGCGGGAAATTTTTTTGCTCGGATTGCCTTGCAGCTGGTAATACGTGTCCTGATAGATACGCCATCTGCACAGATCAATCGGGGTTACTTCCGAAGCATTGACAGACCCTACCACGTTAGCTTGTTCAAAGGCAGCTGCCACTAGCTCAGAGCAGAAAAATTTGCTGAAATCCTCTCTATTCAGCGTGGGGCCGTTGATGCCGAAAGGCAGCTTGTCCAGCAAATCCAGTGCGGATTTGATTGCCTGCGGCATGTCATAGTCCTTGCCCTTCTGGTTGAAGAGGAAATCATAGAATTCCCTCTCGTTGAAGCGGGTTGCCCTGATCTCCTCATCCAAGGGAAGCCACCATACCTCGCCGTCGTAGATATCGAGACAGTCGCTCAACCGCGTTGTCCGTACCCCGGTCGCGCCGTTCAATGTGGTTGATTCAATGATCTCGTTGAAGAACCTAGCTGTGGTGTCATTTAGCACCTTGGTCTGCAAGATCACTCCGACATGCGAGACATCGGACATGGTGACAGACTTGATGAGTTCGGAGATGTTCGCCTTGCCGCTGAAAGCGATCACATCGCCAGGCC
>JAGIXO010000220.1 GCA_026122915.1 Candidatus Electronema nielsenii
CGCCCTGCTTCCTGCCTGCGGCGGCCAAGGAGCTGATGGCTGCCGGAGTTGAGCTGCGCGGCTGCGAGCAAAGCCGGGCCATTGTGCCGGAGATTGTCCCGGCGCAGGATGCCGACTGGGGCACCGAGTTCCTTGAGCTGAAAATGATTGTCAAAGTGGTGGACGACATGGACGAGGCCATCCGCTACATTGAGCAGTATGGCTCGCAGCACACCGAGGTGATCGTCACCAATTCCTATGCCAACAGCCAGCGTTTCCTGCGCGAAGTGGATGCCTCGGCAGTGATGATCAACGCCTCCAGCCGCTTCAACGACGGCGGTCAGTTCGGCCTTGGCGCGGAGATCGGCATTTCGACCACCAAGCTGCACGCTTACGGCCCGATGGGCTTGGAAGAGCTGACCACGCGCAAATTCGTGGTCTATGGGGCGGGCGAAATCCGCCAGTAAGGGCGATGGAGCGGATTGGCCTCTTCGGCGGCACTTTTGACCCGGTTCATGCCGGGCATCTGGCGATTGCGGAGCAGGCCGCCGAAGAGCTGCGCTTGGATCAGGTGTTGTTCATCCCGGCGGCTGATCCGCCCCACAAGCGGAAAACCTGGGCCAATTACGGCCAGCGCGTCGCCATGCTGGAAGCGGCCTTGGCTGGCCGCGACCGTTTCAGCATCTCGCTGATTGAGGCCGAGCTGCCTGCGCCTTCCTACACCGTGGACACCCTGCTGGAGCTGCGCAAGCGGCTGGCCGGGCAGTTCTATTTCCTCATCGGCGCGGATTCGCTGCTGGAGCTGCACCTCTGGCACCGCTTTCAGGATTTGCTCAAACTGACGAAATTCATCGTCATCTCCCGGCCCGGCATTTCTTTGGACGCGATGCAGCAGGCATTACAACAACTGCCTGGCACGTTCCTCCCCGATGCGGCGGGAATGCGCTGGCTGCGGGATGACGGGGCGGAGTTCGTTTTTCTAATCAACCGGCTGACGGAGGATATTTCATCGTCTGCAATTCGGGAGCAAATAAGGCGGGGTGAAAAAACGGAGATGCTGGATGAGAGGGTGATAGAGTATATTGAGTTGAGCGCAAGAATGTGTGTAAAGATAAAAAAGTAAATTCGATAGGTTAGTATGGATAAAAAAACAAAAGTAATATTAGGATGTATATTTGTACTTTTTTTTCAGTTCAAAGTTTTTCCAGAATTTACATTGAAAATTCTTATGGAAATTGACAGTTACTTCTCTTCGACGTTTGGATTGAAACGCGGGGTATCATCATTAGTAGCTGGAGTTATATCAGGATTTATATTTTCATATTCATCAACATATCTGTTAAAAAAAGCGGCGACTTCTCTGCTTAATTATAAATACAATGAAAACACAACAGGAGAAGTTGCATATATATCTTCAATATATATGCAAGAAATAAAAAATATATTTTATACTACAGAAAAATTTATACTAATAATATCTGGATACTTTTTATTTAATTATTTTTTTATTCCTTTAAATACAGATAACGCTTTAACATTTTTTAATTTTATTTATCCGTCTATTTCCCTCTTGATTTTATT
>JAGIXO010000221.1 GCA_026122915.1 Candidatus Electronema nielsenii
GTGTGTTTGTTTGTTGTTATCTTTTTCAGGTTCTTTGCCAGTCATTGTTACGCTCATCACCTTATCCTCCTCGTGTGGTGTTTCTTCATGGTGTATATCTATCTAATAGATGCTCCAACAACAGCTATCTTTGCCAACTCCCCCGCACACCGCATAAACTCCCTTCCCCGGTGCTCGTAGTTGTCAAACATATCAAAGCTGGCGCAGGCTGGGGCGAGCAGCACGGTTTCGCCCGGCTTGGCTGCTGCAAATCCTTTGCGCACCGCATCGCCCATGTCATCTGCGAACTGATGCCCGATTCCGGCAGCTTCTGCTGCTGCGGCCAGCTCAGACGCAGCCTCGCCGATCAGCACCACCTGCCGAACATGCTGCCGGAAAGCCGTAATCAGCTCGGTAAAATCGCCGCCTTTGTTGCGCCCGCCCGCAATCAGCACCACATCTTTTTTGAAACCAGCCAAGGCCGCCTGCACCGCGCCGATGTTGGTCGCTTTAGAATCGTTGATGAAGCGCACCCCATTGATTTCCCCGGCAGGAGTCATCCGGTGCATGGGCGGCTGATAATTGGCCAGCCCTGCTTGGATTCCTTCGGCAGAGCAGCCAAAAGTCCGCGCCGCCAAAAGCGCCGCCGCCGCGTTATAGGCATTGACTAACGAACTGAGCCGGGTGGCGGACAAATCGTAAACCTCCGCCGTGCCATCCGCGCCGAAACCCGGTTCCAGCCGCACGTGCTGCCCTTCCACTCTGGCCCGGCTGTCGGCTTGCGTACCAAAGTGCAACACAGTCCCGGCGGTTGTCACTGGTTTGGCGGCAACCATCGGGTCATCTGCACCGAGAATAGCGATATCGGCTTGGCCTTGGCGGGCGAAAATCTGCCGCTTGGCTTCGGCGTAGTTTTCAAAACTGCCGTGCCGGTCGATGTGATCTGGCGAGAGATTGAGCAGCAGGGCAATGTCAGGCCGGAATGCGCCCGCCATGTCTAACTGAAAGCTGGACAACTCCAGCACCGCAACCTCGGTTTCGCTTGGCTCCAGCAGATATTCCAAAACCGGCGTGCCGATGTTTCCGCCGACAAAGGCTTGCTTGCCGGAACTCCGCAGCAGATGGCCGATCAGGCTGGTGACAGTGGTTTTGCCATTGGAGCCGGTCACGGCGATCACCGGAACCGGAATGCGCCCGGCAGCCAAGGCCAATTCGCCGACCACTGGCACGCCCCGGCTGCGAGCGGCGTTCAACACTGGCAGGTTAGTCGGCACGCCGGGACTGACCACGATCAATTCGGCATCGGCAAAGAATTCTGGGGTGTGGCCACCGAGTTCCAAGTCCGCGCCACACTGCTCCAGCACTGACCGCTCTTCCGCCGTGATCTGCTTTTTATATTCCGAAACGGCGGTTTTCAGCCCTTGGCCGTGCAAATAGCGCACTGCCGCCAGCCCGGATTTGCCAAGGCCGACGGCGATGGCTTTTGTGTTTGATCGCAGTTCAATCATGTTTTTACGCATCCCTCACAGCAATGCCGTCACCGT
>JAGIXO010000222.1 GCA_026122915.1 Candidatus Electronema nielsenii
GCGGCTAATGCGGCCCGGCTCGCCCATACAGAAGCAGCTCAGGCAGAAGCCCGCCGCCCGCGCCTGCTCTTGCAAGGCCAGCACCCGCAGCACATCGCCGGGGTTGTGCGCGGTGGTGACGATTTTGCCGATGTGCGCCCCGCTGGCGATCATCTGATGGAGAATCTCAGTCAGTTCCCCTGAGGCAGGGGTTTCCTTAAAATCATGCCAAGATATGATCAGCTGGGTCGGACTGTTGTTTTTTCCAATGGTCTCCAGCAGGCGGTGACGGCCTGCCAAGGCTGCCCGCAGCTCCAGATCAACATACTTCGTCCGTAGCCGCACCGCCTCCAAGAGCGGGGCAATCCGTTCCTCCTCGCTCCCGGCGAACTGGCCGCCTTCCCACGTAGGACGATTGGTGAAAAGCAGCGGCTTACGCAGCAGGGAGCAGCATTTCTCCGGCTCCGGCAGCATCATGCTATCGAGGCGAATTTCCAGCACATCGGCCAAATCTGCAACCTGCCGCGCCTGCTCGCAAATTGCCGCCGCATCCGCTCCGGCCAAGGAGACGCAAATTTTTCCCAACTCCATCACTTCCCTCCTGTGTCCAACGCGCCGATGAGAGTGCTGATCCGTTCTTCGTTATGCCGCTGCAAATATTCTTCCAGCCCGGCGACGATTTTTTCCGCTGCCGAGGGATCATAAAAATTCGCGGTGCCGACCTGCACGGCTGTAGCTCCAGCGAGCAAAAATTCTACTGCATCCTCTGCGGTGCTGATTCCACCGATGCCAATTACAGGAATCTGTACCGCCTGCGCTGTCTGCCAAACCATCCGTAGGGCTATCGGCTTAATCGCTGGGCCAGACAATCCGCCGATGATATTGGCAAGACGCGGTTTCCTCGTTTCCGCGTTGATTGCCATGCCAATCAAGGTGTTAATCAGCGAGACAGCGTCCGCGCCCGCCGCTTCTACCGCTTTTGCCATCACCGTGATGTCGGTGACATTGGGCGAGAGTTTGACGATGACCGGCAGCTTGGTTACGCCGCGCACTGCTGCTGTCACTGCCGCCGCCATCTCTGGCACCGCGCCGAAAGCCACGCCGCCTTTCTTCACGTTCGGACAGGAGATGTTGACCTCGATGCCGCTGATACCCGGCACTTCGTTCAAGCGGCGGGCCAGCTCGCGGTAGTCATCAAGCGAGTCGCCGAGAATATTGACGAACAGCGGCGCGGTCAGCGTGCGCAGGTACGGCATTTTCTCGCTGATGAAACGGTCAACGCCCACATTCTCCAAGCCGATGGCGTTGAGCATTCCGCAGGCGGTCTCGACGATGCGCGGCGGCGGATTGCCTGCTCGCGGCTCCAGCGAAATGCCCTTGACGATGATGCCGCCGAGCCGGTTCAGGTTGAGGAACGGCTCGAATTCTTTGGCATAGCCAAAGGTGCCGGAGGCGGTCAGCACCGGGTTTTGCAGCTCCAGCGCACCGATGCGCACCCGCAGATCAGGC
>JAGIXO010000223.1 GCA_026122915.1 Candidatus Electronema nielsenii
CGCGCCGTGGTCGGAGAAATTGAAGAAGAGGTCAGCGCACACATCGCCCGGCTGCTCCGCAATCGCGATTATAAAAAAGCGGGGACGCAAACGGCGGATCAGTTTCACCGCAGGCTCGGCGCACTGTTATGGGATCACTGCGGCATGGCCCGGAACAAGGCGGGGCTGCTCAAGGCGTTGGCCGAGATTTCCGCAACTCCGGGAGGAATTCTGGCATCGTGTTTACGTGCCTGGCTGCGGCGAGGATTTGAACCAGTCGCTGGAGCGGGCCGGGCGCGTGGCGGATTTCCTTGAATTTGCCGAGACGATGGTTTCAGATGCCTTGGAGCGCGAGGAGTCCTGCGGCTGCCATCTGCGCGAGGAAAGCCAGACTGAGGACGGCGAGGCGTTGCGCGATGATGCCAACTACAGCCATGTTGCGGTCTGGGAATATCAGGGCGAGGGAAAACGGCCTGCTTTGCATAAGGAGCCGTTGCGCTTTGAGGCGGTGGAACCTTCGCAGAGGAGTTATAAGTAGCTCATGTTCGCCTCTTGACAAAATATCGTATAAAAGTTATATATGAAGTATGAGTTGGGACGTTCTGATCAGCGAAGAGTATGCGGAATGGTTTGAAAAACTGCCGCAGAAGGAAAAAACGGCCATCGCGGTGGACTTGGAGGTGCTCCGGCACTTTGGGCCGCAGCTTGGTAGGCCTTATGTTGATCAGATCAAAGGGTCAGAGTTTGCCAACATGAAAGAGCTGAGGACAAAAACTGTCGGTTGTGTGTGCCGAAGCCTTTTCGCTTTTGATCCTGCCCGGCGTGCGGTCATTCTCTGTGGCGGAGACAAGAAAGGAAAAGATCAGGAGAAATTCTACAGCCGCCTGATTGCCGAGGCTGACAGAATTTTCAAGCGTCATCTGGAAAAAATCAAGGTGCGGTCGTGAAAACCCTGAATCAGCTTATTGAGGAGAACTTCTCCTGTCAGGAACAGGAGGAAATCCGGCGGAAAGCTGGGGAAAAGATAGCTGTTGTCCGTCTCCGGCAGGTGCGTCAATCGCAGCTCGTCACCCAGAAGAAACTGGCGCAGACAATGGGCCTGTCGCAGTCTGCCCTGTCCGAGCTGGAGCGGCGGCCAAACATCACCCTTGAAACCTTGCAGCGGTACGTTGAAGCACTCGGCGGACGGCTGGAGATCAAGGCTGTGTTTCAAAAAAGGTCGGAAGAGCTGCTTGCGTGAAACACGCCGACGGATATGTTCGAGGCCATGCAGATATTCCGTTAAATCCTGTTATCCTGAGAGGTTACATCAATGAAGCGTCATTGCCTTGTTATTCCTGCATTTTTCCTGTCTTTAATAATCACAGCAGGCTGTGATCGTGCCGACGAAAAAGAAGCATCTCGAAAAAGGGTTCCTGAAGGAAATGAAAGTATTGGGTTACGAGGAAGGTAAAAATATCAGATATTCTCAAAA
>JAGIXO010000224.1 GCA_026122915.1 Candidatus Electronema nielsenii
TCTTCAATCTTATATTGTGGATTTTGAAGATACCCTTCTTCCAACATGCTCCATAAATTATAGAGTTCTTTTGTCGAAAGAACTTTAATTGCATCAAACCATGACTTTTGGAATTCAACTTCTTTTGATGAAGAACTCAAAGAAATCAAAGTCCAGCATAAATTTGTATTATCTATCTTTCTTTTCTCCTTCTTTAACTTTTCAAGCAATTTAAGAGCAACCGTTCTTTCTCTTTGAGTCAATTCAGAAACAAGACGATGATTTTTCTGTAGTTCACTGTCAATATCTTCGCCAATTCCAAGAAATATAGGTGAATTTGCTGAAACATGTTGGCTCAAATTTAAATTTAGCTTAATAGATAACGCCCATTTGTCCCAATCGTCACTCACCAGAACCTGAGGATAAACCTCACTCAGAAAACGGAGTACATTCGATTTTCCAGCATTATTCTTGCCAATGAACAAGTTGATCTTGGCAAATTGATCAAAGTATTGCAGTTCCTTGCCAAAACTTCTGTATCCAGCAAGTGCAAGATTCGGAATGATGATCCCTTTTTCGTCCATAGTTATTTGTAACTCCTCTGTGACCGCGTAACCGCCTCGAACTATTGTAACAGTTCCTGATGCAGCAAAGGACGCTGTCTCCACCTCAAGTCACGCTTCAAACGCCACGTTTCACGCTTGACTTGCCTCATTGTCAGCGTGAAATGCCTCATGTCACGCCGCAAATGCCACGTTTCACGCTTGACTTGCCTCATTGTCAGTGTGAAATGCCTCTCGTCACGCTTGACATGCCTCAAGTCACACTGCAAACGTCGCGTTTCACGCTTGACCTGCCTCGTTTTCAACAGCAAACGACGCATGTTAACGTTGTCATTCCGAGCGAGCAAGCAGTTCAAAAGCATGAAGAAATTCTTCCGGCTCATGAATCGGAATCAGACTGTTCTTGAAATCCGCCGCATTGCGCGTGACAATATGCTGCACACCCGCAAGCAGGGCCGCTTCATGGAGAACAGCATCCTCAAAGTCGCGGAATTTGGAGGCAACAGCATTTTCAAGCACCAGCTTGTTGACTGGAGCCACACTCAGCAAAGAAAGCAGCGATTGAACATGACTGGAAGCCATCTTCGCGCCAAGCATCTTGGCGGCAAGATAATAAATGGTTGTGATTGTGGTCGCGCAGGCAAATCCTGCAATCTCACCACGTTCCGCTTTGGCCAGCAGCAGCGATGCGGCTGCTGAGAATGGCTCTCTGTCCAGCAGTACATCCAGAATGACATTGGTGTCTAAGAGCACCTTCATAAATGCTTCTCTTCCAGATATTTTTTATAGTCTTCCGTCGTCGAGCCTCTGCCTTTCAGAGCACCTTTCAGCGATTGGACAGTTGGCGGCAGCTGAGATGCCTGCTCCAGATGCTCATGCCTGATCAGC
>JAGIXO010000225.1 GCA_026122915.1 Candidatus Electronema nielsenii
TCTTAAATTGAAAACCGGCTACGATATAGTCATAAAGATCATAATGACTAATTTTAAGCCAAAGGAAAAACCATGCCTGCTGTATCCGTAGCCACGGCAAAAAGCCGTCTTTCCGAACTGTTAGCAAAAACCTCTTATGCGCATGAGCGGTTTATCATCACAAGAAGAAACAAACCAGTTGCCGCTTTGGTCAGCTTGGAAGACCTGAAACTGATTGAACAAAGCGAAGAACGGCAAGGCTTGGCCTCAATAGTTGGACAATGGCAGGGCTTTGAGGAAGTGGAAGAACTGATCAGCAACACAACCAGCCTGCGCACTGATTCCGGGACTCGGCAAAATGTATCTCTTTGATACCGATATAATAACCAATGTGCTAAAAAAACAGCCCTCTCAATGTTTGCTTGAACGGCTTGCCCTGATTCCTAAGCATCAGCAGCACATTTCAACGGTCACGGTTTCAGAGATTGTTTACGGGGCGATGAAAAGCAGCCGTCCGGCTTATCACCTGAACAATCTTGAGCAAATTCTGCTCCCTTCCGTGAATGTGGTCAGCTTTGACAGCAAAGCCGCCTGCGTCTGCGGGCGGCTCCGGGCTGAATTAGAGAAAAAGGGACAGCCTCTTGATCTTGCCGATCTTGAGATTGCCTCAATCGCTATTGCCGAAGATTTGATTCTTGTCACTGGAAATATTCGGCATTTTTGCAGAATCGAAGGGTTAAGGCTCGAAAATTGGCTGTAAGCCTTTCGAGGGCAAAATATACTGGCTTCTGTTCGGCAAGCATAGTATTATAGTGGACGGTACAAAGCGTAGGTACATGCTTGGTGCCGAAGGTAACAAAGATTATATAGTAAAAACAATAAAATACAAAGTCCTGTTGGTTGCTGAAACGACTCTCCCCTTCGGCACCATTAAGAAAAAACAAGGTCTGATTCGTTTCATGCGAGTCAGACCTTTTTTTATATCCTGCTCACTTTACCCTGCCGCAGCTGTTTGATCTGTGCTATGCTTCAGCAACAATCTCGTTTCATCCCGATCTAATGCGCTCAAAAAAGGAGAAAGGAACATGCTGGAACAACAACTGCGTTTTATCAAAAAGCATCAGCGTAACACATCAGCATTATGTGTGCTGCTTTCATTCAGCACCGTAGCAGCAGTGTTACATTATTGTGATTTGGCACCTATACCATTCAGGGAATTTTCCCTTCATCAGGGAGACATCTTGGAACTGATCATGTCGCTGTCTGTGATGGCGATATTTATGGAACGTGCAGTTGAGGCGATTCTGGTACCGATCAGAACACCAGACCGGCAGCAAATCGAGCAGGAAATAGGGCTGCTCCGGGTAGCTACTGCGGACAAAAATCATCCTAATGCACACCAACTGCAACGGCTCCAAGAAAAAGAATATGAGCTGGATACCTACCGC
>JAGIXO010000226.1 GCA_026122915.1 Candidatus Electronema nielsenii
GAACAGCCGTGCCAAGTATGCGGTAGAGAACATGCAGCATGACGGTCTTGCGATCTCGGCTGTCTTTTTTCATCCCTTCGCAAAACAGGCTATTTAAACAGGATTGCCTTGGAACGTCAAGAGGGAAGCTGCCACGACCGGGAAAAATCAGGTTTTGCTTGACAGTTGCGCCTGTAATCTGGTAGCAAACCCTTTACCCGCTGCGTTTTCCTGCGGGAGAAATCTTTTTTTTTGCAAAAAACACCAAAATTGCTGCCGGAGGACTTTTATGACTGTACCGTTCATGCGTCTTTTGCCTGCGCTCGCGCTGGCAATGTTGCTTGTTTTTTCAGGTCAGCCTGCGGCGGCCAATCCCGCACCCACTTCACCAACCCCAGAACCCAAGGAAAGTAAAATGAAAGACGGACTGTATGCGAAGATCAAAACCGGCAAAGGCGATATCCTGCTGGAGCTGTTTTACGACAAGGCACCGCTGACGGTGATTAACTTTGTTGGCCTGACTGAAGGCACGCTGACCTACGGCGGCGCAAGTAAACCTACCGGTACCCGTTTCTACGACGGCCTCAAATTTCACCGGGTGATTAGGGACTTCATGATTCAAGGCGGCTGCCCGCTCGGTACTGGCACTGGCGGCCCAAGCTACACCTTTGCTGATGAATTTGAGTCGAGGCTGAAGTTCACCGGGCCGGGCATTCTGGCAATGGCTAACGCCGGGCCAGGCACCAACGGCTCGCAGTTCTTCATCACTCATGTCGCTACTCCGCATCTGAACGATAAGCATACCATCTTCGGCAAGGTGATAGAAGGGCAGGATGTGGTCAACGCGATCAAGCAGGGTGATGTGATGAACAGTATTGAGATCATCCGGCAGGGCGAGAAGGCACAACAGTTCCAAACCGATCAGGCGGCCTTTGAGCGGGCTAAGGGCGAGATTGAGGCCAAAAAGCAAACCTCAGCCTCCGAAGGGCAGAAAAAGACCGCGCAGCTCATCAAGAAACGCTGGCCCAAAGTGCAGTCGAACAAGGAAGGGCTGTACTGGGTCGTGACTAAGGAAGGCCAAGGCGAGAAACCCGCGCCAGGCACCAAGATCAGCGTTCACTACGCAGGCCGCCTGCTCGACAATGACCGGAAATTCGACAGCTCCTACGACCGGGGCGAGCCGATTCAGTTTGAAGTAGGCACAGGCCGGGTTATTCCGGGCTGGGACATGGCCCTTGCCAGTATGAAGCAGAGCGAGAAGCGCACGTTGATCATTCCGCCGGGCTTGGCCTATGGCGCACAGGGCGCGGGCGGCGTTATTCCGCCCAACGCTTGGTTAGTCTTTGACGTGGAGTTAGTGGGCTTCTGATATATTTTTTATTCTGGATGATGACGTATTGTAGATGTCATCATCCAGATGTTTCAATTTCACAATTTAAACAATCG
>JAGIXO010000227.1 GCA_026122915.1 Candidatus Electronema nielsenii
TAGCCGGTTTTGGTCTTGCGGTCTCTGGGCAGATTCAGCTCCTCGAACAGCACCTCGGCTAACTGCTGAGGCGAGTTGATATTAAAAGGATGGCCTGCCGCCAAGTGAATTTCTGTCTCTAACAGGGACAGCTGGGCAGCGAAGTCGTCCGAAAGCTGGCCAAGCAGCTCCTGATCGATAAGGATGCCACTACGCTCCATGTCCGCCAGCACCGGAATCAGCGGCCCTTCGACCTCGGTGAAAAGCTGCCATACCCCCTGCTGTTCTAACTGAGGCCGCTGCTCCAAGAAAAGGCGCAGGCTACCATGCACATCCTCGCAGCTGTAATCCTTTGCCTTTTCCGGCGGCACCCGACAGAAGGCATCACCCGCCTTGTCGCCTTCTGTCACCTCGGCAAATGTAGTTAGCTTGAAACCCTGCTCTAAGCAAAGATCATCCAATTTGTACGAGCGGCGGCCTATATCGAGCAGCCAAGCTCCGATCATTGTGTCCCAGAGCGACCCGGACAGCTGGATACCGCCGTTCTGCGGAGCAGCGAGCACTGCGTAGTCGTACTTGAGATTGTGGCCGATCTTCGGCAGCTTGACATCAGTGAGCAGAGGGCCGACGACATCGATAATATCCTGCAAGACCAGCTGCTCAGGAAGCTGCTGGCCCAGCGCGTCGCAATGACCGCAGGGCAGATACCAAGCCTGCTCGGTGTCCACGCAAAGGGAAAGGCCAACTAACTGCGCTGCCAGCGGATCAAGCGAGGTGGTTTCGGTGTCGATGACTACATATTCTGCTGTCCGCAGACGTTCCGCCAGCTGCTCCAGCTCAGTGCGAGTGCGGATGAGAGCGAACCCCACTGTGCTGAGTCCGGCAGCCGGAACATCGCTTTTGAGCAGGCTGGTGAATTCCAGCTCGGTGAGTAGCGTGCGCAGAGTTTCGGTATCAGGCGCAGTTACCCGGTATGCTTCTACATCTGCCTCCACCACCGCCTTTTCTTGGAGACGCACCAGCTCGCGGGAAAGAAAAGCGGCCTCACGGTGGGCCAACAGGTTCTCTTTGACCTTGGATTTTTTCAGCCCGGCAGCCTGCTCATACAAGCCTTCTAACGTCCTGTATTCGGCAATCAGCTTCTGCGCGGTCTTCGGCCCCACGCCGGGCACACCGCTGATATGATCGGAGGCATCGCCGATCAAAGCAAAGTAGTCAAGCAGCTGGGCCGGGCCAAGGCCGTATTTCTCCTCGACCGCAGCACTATCCATGATTTTGTCGCTCATCGGATCCCAGCAGATGATGTCCTCGCTGACCAATTGCAGGAGGTCTTTGTCGCCGGACACCACGATCACCTTGCAGCCTTGGCTAACCAGCAGCCTTGCCGCTGAGGCAAGCAGATCATCGGCCTCCAAGTCG
>JAGIXO010000228.1 GCA_026122915.1 Candidatus Electronema nielsenii
CTTGGCCTGCTCCTTGGCAACCACATCGGGCGGGGCATTGCTGAGGAAGTTCTCATTGCACAGCTTGCCGCGCACCCGCTGCAAGTCCTGCTCCAGCACCTTGCGCTCGCGGGCCAGCTTGTCCAACTCTGCATCCACGTCAATCAGCTCCTTGAGCGGCACGACCACCTCAACGCCGCTGACCAAGCTGTGCGCGGCATCATCCGGCACTGCGCCGGACTCGGCAATGTCGATGCTCTCGGCGCGGGTCATGGCGCAGAGGGAGCCGCTGAAGGAGCGCAGCAGCTCGCGCTTGGCCGCGTCCGGGCAAATCAGCACAACCTGCACCTTCACCGTCGGATGCACGTCCGCCTCGCTGCGGATGGTGCGGATTGCGGTGATGACCTCCATCAGCAATTGCATGGATTGCTCGGCTTGGCTATCCTCCCAGAGCGGCTGCTCGACCGGGAACGGCTCCAGCATGATGGTGTCGCGCTGGCCCGGCAATTGGCTCCATATCTCTTCGGTGACAAAGGGGCAGATCGGATGCAGCATTTTCAGAATATTCTCCAGCACGCAGAGCAGCACCCCTCTGGCCTCCTCGCGTTTACTCACATCATCGCTGAACAAATCCGCCTTAATCCACTCCACGTACCAGTCGCAGAACTCGTGCCAGGTGAACTGGTAAATGGCCGAGGCGATCAGGTTGAAGTCGTAGCCGTCCAAGGCCTTGCGCACGTCGCGGATAGTGGCGTTGGTGCGGCTGAGTATCCAGCGATGGGGCAGGGCAAGATCAGCAGGGCTGTCCGCTACTGCCGTGATGTCCGGCTCGCTCTCCTTAATGTGCATCTGGGCAAAGCGGGCCGCGTTCCACAGCTTGTTGATGAAGCGGCGGTAGCCGTCAATGCGCTCCTCATCCATCCTGATCTCGCGGCCTTGCGCGGCAAAGGCGGTCAGCGTGAAACGGAAAGCATCGGTGCCGTACTGCCGGATCATGTCCAGCGGGTCAATGACGTTGCCGGTGGATTTGGACATCTTCTTGCCCTGCTTGTCGCGCACGAGGGCGTGCAAATACACATCGCGGAACGGCACTTCGTCCATGAAGTGCAGGCCCATCATCATCATCCGCGCCACCCAGAAGAAGAGGATGTCGAAGCTGGTGATCAGCACCGAGGTGGGGTAGAATGTCTGCAATTCCTTGGTGTTCTCCGGCCAGCCAAGGGTGGAGAAAGGCCAGAGAGCGGAGCTGAACCACGTGTCGAGCACGTCATTCTCTTGCACTATATGAATCTTGCCGCAGCGGGGGCAGTAGCTCGGCTCCTCGTTAGCCACGATGAGATGGCCGCACTCAAGGCAGTTCCACGCCGGGATGCGATGGCCCCACCAAATCTG
>JAGIXO010000229.1 GCA_026122915.1 Candidatus Electronema nielsenii
GATCGTCCGCTGCGTCCGCTTTTTCCTAAAGGTTATCGAGCAGAAACCCAGCTGATTGCCACTGTTTTTTCAGCAGAAGCGGAGATTGATCCCGACATTCTGGCTATGAACGGCGCATCAGCGGCCTTGGCCTTGTCTGACATACCGTGGAGCGGACCGGTTGCTGCGGCCAGAGTCGGTTATATTGACGGGGCGTATGTCCTCAATCCGAGCAAAAGCCAGTTAGCGCAATCGGCTATGAATTTGGTCGTGGCATGTTCCGAGACCGCTGTAATCATGGTGGAGGGGCGCACAGCTGAATTAAGCGAAGAAGTGGTGCTGGATGCCATTTTCTTTGTTCATCGTGAAATTCAGCCGCTTATCGCTGTGCAAAATGCGCTGCGGGCAGAAGTTGGCAAACCAAAACGGAGCGTTACGCCGCCGCAGGTCAACGAAGCTCTGAAGGCTCAAGTAGAAGAATTAGCTGCCGCAGGCATGGAAGCTGTGGTTGCTACAGCCGATAAAATAGAGCGGAGTCGTCGTTACGAGGCACTTAAAGACGAAGTGCTGGCTAATAGTAACCCAGAATTGTATAAAAAGGCAGACGAGGTTGCGGAGCAGCTCGACGCATATCGGAAAAAGATCATGCGCGATCGAATTGTCAATCAAGGTATCCGCCTTGACGGACGCAGTTTTGATCAAGTGCGGCCTATTCAATGCGAGGTGGGCGTGTTGCCCAAGGCGCACGGTTCAGCTCTTTTCACGCGCGGCGAAACCCAAGCTCTAGTCGTGGCCACGCTGGGTTCTGAGCGTGACGAGCTGCATATCGAAGGCTTGACCGGTGATGTTTACCGCCGTTTTATGCTGCATTACAACTTCCAGCCCTTCTGCGTCGGCGAAGTGCGTGCTCTGCGCGGACCCAGCCGCCGTGACATCGGCCACGGTACCTTGGCCCGCCGAGGTATTGAAGCAGTGCTGCCCGATTCTGTCAATTTTCCTTACACCATGCGGCTGACTTCGGAAGTGCTGGAGTCGAACGGTTCGTCATCAATGGCCACGGTCTGCGGCGGGAGTTTAGCTCTGATGGATGCAGGCGTGCCGATCAAAGCTCCGGTTTCTGGCGTGGCAATGGGCTTGATTAAAGAAGGCGATAAAATTGTCGTACTCACCGACATTCTTGGCGACGAGGATCATCTCGGCGATATGGATTTCAAAGTGGTTGGCACGTCTTCAGGTATCGCTTCTTTGCAGATGGATATCAAGATCGACGGTGTAAGCCGCGAGATCATGGGCAATGCCTTAGCCCAAGCCAAGGCAGGTCGCCTACATATCCTCGGCAAGATGGAAGAGGCACTTGGCATTCCGCGCACAGAAATCTCA
>JAGIXO010000023.1 GCA_026122915.1 Candidatus Electronema nielsenii
GTTTGGGGGTTTGTGGTGTGCTTGGGCCTCGCTGCCGTCCAGCGGAGGCAGAATTGCAACATGCAGCAGCTCGGCTACTTTTTCGAGATCGGTTTTTTCGGGCATGACGGGCCTCATTGGAGGGAATTGACAGGATAAATCCGAGCGTAACTCTGCGGATTAACTTTGTCAAGAAAAAAAGAGGTTGTTCAGGCGGGCCTGCGAACCGGGTTCGGGCGGGAGAAAGTATATTTTTTCTATAAAAAGGTAGAAAAAATATATCTGGAAATAGGAAAAATGTATTTCGAGGTATAAAAAATGTATTAAAAGACAGGCGCGACTATTTTCTTCATCTCTTTTTTTCTATGAGAAAACAGTCCGCGTATATTTTTTGACGGATGGTGTAAGGGCGAAAAATCTTTCGCCCTTACAAAATGTCTCACACCGCCATCCGCTCCATAATCCGGTAGCTTCTGCTGACCATCTGCTGCGGATCAACGAGCAGCCCGGCCTGAATCATGGCGTTGTCGTAAATCTGCTCGGCCAGCTCCTTGGCAAAATCCTGATCTTTGACGCGCAGATCAGCCACTTTTCTGATCAGCGGGCTGGCCGGATTGATCTCCATGTCCTTCTTGTTGCCCATCGTCATCGGATTGTGCTTGCCATGATTCTGACTGGACAAAATCCGCTCCATTGTCGCGGTGATATGACCGCCCACGCTGACAATCATGGCCGGGCTGTCCACCAGCCGGTGGGACGGCTTGACCTCCTGAACCCGCTCGCCCAGAATTTCCTTCATCCATTTGCAGAGCGAAGTCTGGACGGCATCAGCAAGCTGCTCTTTCTGCTCTTTCTGCTCTTCTTTTTCTGTTGATTCCGGCAAACGGAGGTCGGCGCGGTCGGCAGAACGCAGCTCTTTCTCATCAAATTTGCCGAGATGCGACAGCACAAAGTCGTCAATCGGCTCTAATGTGTAAATAATCTCAATGCCACGCTTCCTGAACATCTCGGCATACGGGCCGTTCTCCGCCGCAGTCCTGCTTTGGCCGCTGATGTAGTAAATCTCTTTCTGTCCCTCCTTCATCCGGCTGACATAATCCTCTAAAGATGTCATCACGCCCGCCTCAGTTGCCGATGATTCAAACAGGAGCAATTTGGCAATTTCCTCCTGATACTCGAAATCATTTGCCACGCCTTCTTTGATGAAGATGCCAAATGTTTTCCAGAAGGAAACGTACTGCTCTTTGTTACTGCGCGCTTCCTCATCCAAGAATTTGAGGAAGCGTTTGGTTATGACCCGGCGCAATTTGGCGACAAGCGCGTTGTCCTGAAGCGACTGGCGGGAGATGTTCAGCGGCAGGTCTTCGGAATCCACCACGCCTTTGAGAAAACGCAGCCATTCCGGCATGATACTCTTGCTGTGCTGATCAATCAGCACCCGGCGGCAGTACAGATTCACGCCCGGATCCATGCGGCCTAAACCGATGGACTCGAAGTTGTCTTTCGGGACAAAAAGCAGGGCGTTGATGGCCAGCGGGGTGTCGGCGGAGAAATGGAAGCGCAGCATCGGCTCGTCATAGCCGTTGCCGATAAACTTATAAAACTCGGTGTATTCCTCGTCTTTGATCTCGCTTTTCGAGCGCGTCCAGATGGCTTCAACGGTATTGACTTTTTTGCCGTCAACCTTGACCGGGAAGGGGATGAAGGCCGAATATTGCTTGATAATCCGCTCGATGGTGAACTCCTCGGCGTACTCCTGTGCATCCTCCTTCAGCTCCATGATGATTTTGGTGCCGCGATGCAGGCCGTCGCAGGGGCTGATCGTGTAGGTGCCGTTGCCGTCGGAGAACCATTCGTGGCCTTGGCTGCCGTCCCAGGAGCGGGTTTGCACTTTGACCGTCTTGGCCGCCATGAACGCCGAGTAGAAGCCCACGCCGAACTTGCCGATCAGACTGACATCTTTCTTCGCTGACTCAGCCAGCTCGGCGAGGAATTTGCCAGAGCCGGAATGGGCGATGGTACCCAAATTAGCTTCCAGCTCTTCGGCGGTCATGCCAATGCCGGTGTCGGTGATGGTCAAAATGTGCTTCTTGTTATTGCATTTGATGCTGATTTCCAGCGGCACATGGGCATCAAATTCCGGCTTCTCAGTCAGCGAGATATGGCGGAACTTCTCCAGCGCGTCCGCAGCGTTGGAGACGAGTTCACGGACAAAGATATCCCGCTCAGTGTAGAGCGAATGGATAACAATATCGAGAACCTTTCTGGTCTCGGCCTGAAATTCTTTGGTCTGAGCCTGTGCGGTCATGATGAACACCCTCTGTAGCGGATATTTTTTTATGGTCTGTCGTGTATATCTGTGGTTAAGTAACAGATTGTGCCGCAACAGTAAGCACGATCAGGCCGCTGTCAAGAAGGGGAGGAGAAGGTTAGGGCAACGCAGCTCCGCTGTTGACGCACTCTCCCTTTGCTGGATAAATGAACTTGGGCAACTCCTTACCAAAACTCATCGGTAAAGAACAAGATGGATAACAATGACTATCAGGAAGCTGTTGATTTTGCCATTGCAAATTTCGAGAAAATTGAACAGAGCCTTCCAAATTCTATCAAAGAAAGAGAAGAGAAGCTCTTTGGTAAAATGCTAAGTCGGAAACTTAACCCTCTGAATAACCTAAGAATGCTATATTCAGAGATAGATATAATCTATTCCCATCTTGGAAAGATGATTGTATGCGACAGAGGATGCAGTCATTGCTGTTATCAAGATATAGCAATATCAGAACTTGAGGCCGAGTATATTTTTAAAAATACAAAAGCAAAGAGGGTTAGACCTGAAATCGTACCGAATGAGCTGAACGGCCCATGCCCTTTTCTGGAAAATCATCAATGTTCTATATATCCATTTAGACCTTTCTTGTGCAGGAGACATGTATCTCTTGCTAACTCACCACGATGGTGCGAGCAAGATGTCTGCAATAAATATGAATTTCCATTATTTAGCTCATCAGAAGTGGATAAAAGTTATGCGTATTTGTTGGTCAGCAGTCAAAAAGAGAAAATATATAATAATATTCGTCAAGTATTTAGATAATTCTAACCGTCTGCGCGACAGCTACAATCCTTTTCACCAGCCTTGCCCGCCATGAATTTATCCAAAGATGTCTTGATCATCGGAGCCGGTTTGTCCGGCCTTGCCACCGCCACGTTCCTCAAGCACAAGCAGCCGGATATTTCTCTGTTAGTCATTGAGCGGGAAGAACAGCCCGGCGGGGCAGTGCGCTCGCATTTGGAGGAAGGCTATCTTGCTGAAGGCGGGCCGCATGGCTTTCTCGACAACTGTTTGGAAAGCCGGGTGTTGATTCACGAGGCTGGCTTGAGCAATGAAGTGGAAAAGGCCCCGCTCTCCAAATTTGTCCGCTACATCTGTTTGGACGGCAAGCTCAATCTCATCCCGCAAAGTCCGGGCAAGATCATCAGGGCACCGCTGATGTCCTGGCCTGCCAAGTTCCGAGTCATGGCTGATTTATGGAAAAAGCCTTTGCCGGATGAGCCGACCGTTGCTCAGTGGATTGAACACCGTTTCGGCAAGGCCATGCTGCCTTTTGCCGATGCGGTCTTCACCGGCACTTATGCGGGCGACATTGAGCGGCTGAAAATAGAAGGCGTGATGCCCGGCCTGCGCAAATTGGAGCTGGAGTATAGCTCGGTGCTGCGCGGCGGCATCGCCAAGATGCTTACCGCGAGAAAGGAAAAAAAGGGCAAGAAGCGGAAAGGGCTGCCCGCGATGACCAGCTTCCGCACCGGCATGGCCCGCTTGCCGCAAGCGATGGCTGCCAAGCTGATTCCTAATCAGGAAATCATGTACCGCACCGCTGCCCGCAGTGTTGAACAGACCGGCAACGGCTGGCTCGTCCGCACCGGCCAGCTTGAATTGCACGCCCGGCATCTGATCATCGCCCTGCCGGTCAACCGCTGCCTTGAATTGCTGGTCGGCGCAGGTTTGCCGGAACCGCCCATGCAGTCCATCCCGGAAGCCAAACTCGCCACCGTGGCAATGGGCTTTGCCGCTGACAAGGCCAAGGTTCCTTTCGGCTTTGGCTATCTTGCCCCGGAACAGGAACAGCGTTTCGCCCTTGGCACCCTCTTTTCCTCGCACATGTTTCCGGGCCGCGCCCCAGAAGGACATCTTTTGCTGGAATCTTTAGTTGGCGGACGCAGACACCCGGAGCGGCTGGAACTGCCAGATGAGGAAATTGTTAAGAATGTGTATGACGACATCCGCCAGCTCATGGATTTGCCGGAACCGCCGGTCTTCAGCCGGGTGCTGCGGCCCCGCTGGGGCATCCCGCAAATGGAGGAAGGCTATCCTGCTCTCCTCGCCTGGCGGAACCAGATGCACGAGATGGTGGACAGTCTCCATCTCTGCGGCTTTGGCTGGCAAGGCATAGGTATTAATGATATGCACAAAGAGGCATGGAAGGTGGCGAAGCGGATATTGAGCGGTGTGCAGAGCAGCGAAGGGCAGGAGATCAAAGGAGTGTATTTCTGATCGGAGCAGGGCAGAAATCAAGTGGTTGCAATTCTAATTGCCTAACCCCCTTATTTATCCACTCCTGAACACTGGATTGGCGGAGGGACAGGGATTCGAACCCTGGGCGAGGTTTCCCCCGCAACGGTTTTCGAGACCGTCCCGTTCAGCCGCTCCGGCATCCCTCCGTCTTCTGTTATTTACCCGCAAAAAGTCCGTTCGTCAAGCAGGACAAGCGGTTGACAAGCCTGCAAAATACATTTACTGTTGATGGAACATATCCCAACCCTCTTGTTCCTAAACGAAATGTCATGTGTAACCATACGCCTATGAAACCAATCTTACGCCCCCTTGCCCTGCTTTTCGCCTTATCTCTTGTGCTGATGCTCACAGGCTGTAGTTCTCTGTTCTGGAAGAAAAAGACCGAGCGGCCCACCGTTTCTTTGGCGGATATGGAACTGCAAGGCATCAAGGGATTGGAAACGATCTTTCGCCTACAGCTACGGGTGATCAATCCTGACGATGAACCGTTAGAAATTCGTGGCATGAACTGTGAGCTGAAGGTCAACGGCAAGTCCTTTGCTGATGGCATCAGCGACGAGCATGTCACCGTACCTGCCTCTGGTACGACTACGGTACCGGTGATGGTTTATGCGGGCATGTTCGACGTGGTGGGTTCGGTGATTGATCTGCTCCAGCAAAGCAATGCCCAGCAATCTGCTCCCAAAGCGGCCAAGCCGCTCCAGTACGAATTGACCGGCAGACTGCGTTTGGGTGAAAAAGGTGATGATACCGTACCGTTCCAGCTCAAAGGCAGCTTGCCACCGGAGAAGTGACCATCATGCGAGTGCTGCTGACCTTACCATCCGAACTGAAAGCAGAGCTGGCTGCAATCTATCAGGCATTGCAGGAGGAATACGAGCGCGTCGCTGAACGCATTCCCCTGACCTGTCACGATTGCCCGGATAACTGCTGCGATTCTTGGTTCCATCATCATACCTACAGCGAATGGGCATGGCTTTGGCAAGGACTGCGACAGCTTGATGAACCAATATTAGCTCGCATCACCGCACGGGCCGAAGACTCTATTCGGCAAAGCCAAGAACAGCTCGCCGCAGGCCAACTGCCCCGGATTATGTGTCCGCTGAACGAGGAAGGTCGGTGCAGTCTCTATGAACACCGGCTTTTGGTTTGTCGGATGCACGGTATCCCTGCCACCTTGACTCGCCCGGACGGGCAGCAGTTGCGTTTCCCTGGTTGCTTCCGCTGTCAGGAAATCGTGCAAGAGAACTACCGCAGTGAACATGAGGCTCCGACTATGGATCGCACTCAGCTCTTCACCCAGTTAGCAGCCTTGGAATCCCGACTCCTCGGCGGTGACCGTCAGCTTTATCCCAAGATCAAAAAAACTATCGCTGAAATGATCGTTCAAGGGCCGCCGACATTCAAGTTGTAGGATCGGCGTGGGCAAATGATTACCGATGAATGGTACAGGCAACGAAAATCCTCTACCGAGAGAGACCAACTATGACCGATTTACTCCGAGATACATTCAGCATGATCACCGAGGGTACACCGGTCAGCCGGGAAATCGCCCTGCTGCTGGCCCGCTATCCTGACTCGCAAAAGCTCTGGTCAGCAGCTGACCGACTCCGCCACCGCTTCATGGGTGATCATTTTCACCTCTGTTCGATCATTAACGCCCGCAGCGGGGGGTGCTCTGAGGACTGCCACTTCTGCGCTCAGTCGGCTCGCTATCAGACCAGCGCACCGGTCTATACCATGATCGATCAAGAAGAGGCTATGGCTATTGCCCGTGATAACGATGCGCACGGCGTACATCGCCTCTCGCTCGTAACCAGCGGACGTACTCTGGCAGGAGACAAGGAAACGTTCTCACAGTTTAATGCACTGTATGAGCAAATTCAGCGAGAAACGAGTATGGAGCTGTGCGCTTCAATGGGTTTGCTTGATCAAAGAAAAGCTGAAATGCTCGCAGCAATGGGGGTTAGTCGTTATCACTGCAATTTGGAAACCTGCGAGCGACAGTTCAGTACGATTTGCTCAACCCATACGTGGCACGACAAAGTAGAAACTCTGAAGACGGCAGCAACGGCAGGGATGTCGCTTTGCTCAGGCGGTATTATCGGCTTAGGTGAGAGTATGGGAGACCGGATTGAGTTGGCTTTAGAGCTGCGGCAGTTAGATATTCGTTCTATCCCGCTGAACATTCTCACCCCGATTGCTGGAACGCCGTTGGCTGATTTACAACCGTTGACTGTGCATGAGGTACTCACCACAGTGGCCTTGTTCCGCTTTATTAATCCAGAGGCGGTGATCCGCATGGCCGGAGGTCGCCAGCAACTGGGTGCCGACCAACATCGCTGCTTTGCCGCTGGTGCTAACGGGGCGATAGTCGGCAATTACCTGACTACTGCGGGTATTTCGATTGACAAGGATTTAACTCGACTGAAAGAAATGGGCTTTATTGTTAAACGAATTACGCCGCACTGATAGGTTGTATCTGCGCGGTTTATTCCTCAGATCTTTAATAGATGGAATCAGAATCCTGCCATAGAATGGCATGGCAAATATATCCTATATTCTCAAATTCATAATTAAAATGCCACCTTTTATTAAACGATCTGGTGTGATCGTAGCAAATATTTTCCTTTTCTTGATTGTAGTTGCCGTAGCAATTATCTGTTCGGAAGTATTTTTACGCTGGTATTACCGTGATGTTCTCTCTAGCGCAAGCGGTGTGGACTATTTTCATAATCGTTCATACCCCCTATTTGCTAAGGAGAAAAATGGGCTTAATCTAAGAGGGAAAAATTTTGAAATTGAAAATCATCATTCGTTGAGAATTGTTGTAATGGGTGATTCTTTCACCTATGGACAAGGAGTCTATCCCTATGAAAAACGATATACAGAACAGATGGAGCTGTTGTTTAAAAAAGAACATCCTGATCTTGATGTAGAATTTATCAATGTTGGGATATGCGGAATGGATCTTCCTGATTATAATAACAAAATTGTTAATTTTGTTACAGCATTACATCCTGACTTTGTTCTGTATCAATGGTACGTAAATGATATGGAAATTACTCGTGATTGGCTACAACTTAGAATTCCTCAAATAATATCGAACAATACAGCGCATCGATTTTTCATAGAAAATTCTGTGCTGTATTTTATCTTACAGAGAGGCTGGAGTCAAATTAGGGCAATGTCGGGACAGCAGTTAGATTATACAGAATATCTTGTAAAAAGATTCAGCGATCCTGAGAATAAATATTCCATTGCGGCGAAAAAAGAATTAGACAAGCTTTTTGAGACCTTGGATAGAAAAAATATTCCACATGGAATTGTTCTTTTTCCAGATTTTAATACTAAAAAAGATAAATACAGACTTGCATTTTTGCATGAACAAGTCCATAAGGTATGCAAAGAACATCATGTTGATTACCTTGATCTTACAGAAACCTACAGTAAATATGATGACAATATTGAAAAACTATGGGCAAATATTTTTGATCATCATCCGAGTGCGCTTGCGCATCGTATAGCAGCTGAGAAAATTGTCGATTTTTTTGGCAATAAATGGCAGCAAATGGCTTTGAAAAACGCTTATTTAAAAAAAAAAGAGTAACAGCAGCTGCTCAGGATTGTGCTTGAACAAGTCAGTGCCGTCCTGTTTTACAACAAGTCTTTGCAGATGGAGAGAAAATCCGCGCGGTTTACAAATCTTCATCGGCAAAGGGCAGTACCTCGGCAATACTCTTCCGGCCAAGGAGAATCATCAGTAGGCGATCAAGACCAAGGGCAATCCCGGCGCAGTCGGGCAGCTGCTCCACAGCGCGGAGGAATTTCTCCGGCATCAACTCACTGCTGATTCCAGCCTTCTTCATTTCGGCTGAGAACCGTCGCCGCTGGGCTGTCGCATCGGTCAGCTCAGAAAAGCCGTTAGCCAGCTCAATTCCGTTGATGTATAGCTCCACCCGCTCGGCCACTGTCGGCTTGTCGGGCTTTGGTCGAGCGAGCGCGGCTAAGGCTATCGGATAATCGCAGAGAAAAACTGCACCCAAGCGGCCCAACTCTGGTTCTACCTGCTCTACCAAGAGCTGATCGAAATGCCCAGTCGCCACAGCGTGTTCAGCGGAAATACCAACAAAACGCTGAAAAGCCTCCTCGACAGTCAAGCGCAGCCAAGGTTCAGCCTGCGCTGCCCAAGCGGGCAAGTCCTGCCACCCTTGTTCCGCGCAGATATGGGCCAGCTCTCGCACTAACGCCTCGCTTTCTGCCATCAGCTCAACATAGCTCCAGCCGACCTGATACCACTCCAGCATGGCAAATTCTTCTTGATGCAACCGCCCGCGCTCGCCTTTGCGGAAGCAGCGGCAGGTTTGGAAGAGCCGCGAGCAGCCGCCCGCGAGCAGCCGTTTCATGCACAACTCTGGTGAAGTCTGGAGAAACCGGCCTTCAGAAGTCAACGGCTGAATCTCTGCCTCTGGAATCAGCATCGGCAAGCGGATGGGAGTATCAGCTTCGAGGTAATTCCGGGTAAGGAAGAAGCTCCGTACTGCCTGAAGGAGGACGGAGCGTTTATGCAGGTCGGATGGGGTAAGCATAGTGTTGGTGTGAAGAAAAGCCTGCCTTAAAGTCGGCATAGCTTCGCCTAAAACATCAGGCTGTGAATTCGCCTGTTCCTCCAAATTCAGCTAAACTTTTTCTTAGCTCGTCGCAGCCCTGCCCGGTTTTGGCGGAAAACAGCAACCTGTCTGCCGGGCGGATATTCAAGGCCGCATCCAAGGCCGCCGCCTGCTTGGTTTGTTCATTGCCGGAGAGCTTATCCGCTTTGGTATAAACGATGAGATACTGCTTGCCGTTGTCCGCCAGCCAATCGATCATTTCGCGGTCGAGCTGCTTCAGCTCGTGGCGGAGATCAATGATCACCACCACGCAGGCTAGGGCTGTCCGGCTAAGGATGTAGCTGCTGATCAAGTCCTGCCATGCGGCGCGGGTCTGTTGATCTTTCCGGGCAAAGCCGTAACCGGGCAGATCAACCAGATACATTCCGCCTTCCACCTTGAAGAAGTTCAGGCTCTCGGTCTTGCCAGGCTTCGCGCTGGTCTTGACCAAGTTCTTGCGGTTGACTAACTTGTTGATCAAGCTGGACTTGCCCACGTTGGAACGCCCAGCAAAGGCGATTTCCGGGAACAGCTGCTCCGGCAGCTTCTTCAGGTTATAGACCGAATCCTGAAAGGAGACTTCGGTGAAAGTGATCATATAACCTTGTTCAGCGAATACTCGATGATCCCCTGTGCGCCGAGCTTTTTCAGCTGGGGAATCAAGTCGCGCACCTGATGCTCGGAAATGACCGTTTCCACCGAAAACCAAGGTTGCTTGTGCAGGCGGGCCACAGTCGGCGCGGTCACGCTGGGCAGGATGGCAAGGATGGACTCAAAGGCTTCTTCCGGCGCGTTCATCTTCAAGGCAACGATCTTGTCTGCCCGCAATGCGCCTTGCAGCAGCATGGCAATGTGGTCGATTTTATCCTTTTTCCACGGATCAGTGAGAGCCTGCTTGCCCGCGATGAGCTGGGTGTTGGACTGCATCAGCTCATGAATGACCCGCAGGCCGTGCGCGCGAATGGTTGCTTCAGTCTCGGTCACTTCGACAATTGCATCAGCCAGCCCGGAAACCGCCTTCGCCTCGGTCGCGCCCCAAGAAAAGGCGATATCGACCTTGAGTCCGCGTTGCTCGAAGAAGTTGCGGGTAACGTTGACTAACTCCGTGGCAATCTTCTTGCCGTTTAACTGCTCCACGGTCGTAATCGGCGAATCACCGGGCACGGCAATCACCCAGCGGGTCGGCTTACGGCTGACCTTGGAGTAAATCAGGTCTTCGATCACTACCACGTCGGAGTTGTTCTCCAGCGTCCAGTCTTTGCCAGTGATACCTGCGTCGAGCATTCCGTCTTCAACGTAGCGCGACATCTCCTGCGGGCGGCAGATGTAAATCGACAGCTCCGGGTCATCGACTTCTGGAAAATAATTCCTTGCAGTCATGCTGATCTTCCAACCTGATTTCTCAAACAGCTCAATGGTCGCCTTTTCCAGGCTGCCCTTGGGAATGCCTATTTTCAATACGCTCATGATATGCCTCAACAATATGATCGTAGGGGCAAAAAATCTTTTGCCCCCGCATAAAATAATTAACCGTACACTTTGGCCGGATCAAAGACCGGCTCGCCTTGGATTTCCAGCTCGTCGCGCTGCACCCGGCGGTAAAAACAGCTTTTATGCCCGGTGTGGCAGGCTGCACCGCCAAGCTGCTCCACCTTGAACACCACGGTGTCCAAGTCGCAGTCCACCAGAATTTCCTTCACAAGCTGCACATGACCGGAGGATTCACCCTTGAGCCAGAGTTTGCCGCGAGAGCGGCTCCAGTAATGGGCCTTGCCGGTCTCGATGGTTTTCCGCCAGGATTCTTCATTGATATAAGCCAGCATCAGCACTTCGCCGGTAGCTGCGTCCTGTGCAATGGCGGGCAGCAGGCCGTCAGGAGATTTGGTGAAGTTAAGTTTGGGCATCTTGTTGTGTGATAAGTTGATCCGTTTGGCAAACAGGCGTGAAGTCATGAATGTCTTGATAACTCGCTTGTTAGAGCATTTAAGTGCTCTGATAATTTAAAACAGAGATTTATGTATTGAATCGCTTCGGCTTTACCAACCTCATAGCCTGCTGCATGAGCGACCTTGTTTCTTAACTGTCTCAAATCGTTAAACAACGCGCCTTTCTTTGCATCTATTATATTTCCTTTCACTAGAATATTTTCAATGAGCTTGTAACGAGTATTAATATCGAGATTAATATCGCTTCGTTTTGTTTTAATTAGTGCTTCTGCTGCCTCATCTACGATTTTCCATGCGTCAAGAACTGCAGAATTTGGCAAGCTCTCAACGGAGGCTATGAGAATAGACTTTCTATCTTGTTTTAACTCTGGAAATGCTCCCTCTGCTTGTTTTTTTACTGCCTTTAGCTCTTGACTAAATTCAAATTCAAAATAATCTTTAACCTTCAACTTCGTTGCCCGAAGAATCAAGGAAGTAAGTGGACATCTTAAGGAAATAAAGAAAAACAAGACAATAGCAGGCCATACCATTTTGTCTATAAATTCAATTGTAAATTGCATCCAGTTCAATTTCGACCCCTTATTGCTTTGATAGCAATGATACATGGAAAAACGTTTATACTTATTATTTCTTTTTCTCTACATCTGATTCATCTGCTGCGTTCTCGCCCCTAATCTCCCGTTCAACAACAAACTCATACGGGCTTTCCTGCATTGGCAGTAATCGCCCACCTGCCCTGCTTCCTCATCAACCTAACGAGGGAAAATACCTGCCAGCCTTTTTCTATATCCAGTTTGCACAAGCACAAACTTCGTATTCAACTCAACCGTGCTGAAGTAGAAATAAAATCCCCCATACTTGGACGAAGTTCGCTCGCTTGCGGAAACCATCCGCTCTTCAATCATCTTGTATTCCATCGCTTCCACATACGCCCCAATCGGCTTTTCCTCAGCAGAATCGGAATGCACGAACACCCTTTCCCCTTGCATCAGCATTGCCTTGCCGCCACCGGTAAACGGCGCGGCCCACGCGGTCATAAACTCTACTTCCATGTCATGCAGAGCTTCGTACACATCGCCCTTTTGTGGAAAGCGCATCGTTGCTGGAATCATGCTGCGCTCATAATCACGCGCCCAATCAAGCTCAGGCTGCCCGATAGATTTCCGCTTCTCGGCTTTCATCTCGGCCATCAAATCGGCAAAGGTGAAATGCCAGTCTTCAGGACGAGGAGGTCGCTCGACGCTTCGCTCAGGCTTCTTACTCTTGCGATTGAACAAGCACATCGTGCTGATTCTCACCTTTCCACATTGCGGCTATCTGCTTCTTTAGCCGCCGTTTTTTGTTCTCCTCTATTCTCCCGCTCAATAAACTGAATCATGCAGGATTGCCGATGCTGACAGTAGTCGCCCGGATGTTTGCACGTCGCTTGGGCGGCATCCATCTTTTCACCGTATTTGACGCATTCCAGTTCCATGCCGCTGCTCCATTGGCAAAACCACTCGCCACATGCGTTTTACCTGCATGACACGTTTTCCTTCAGGGCTATATTTTAAGCCCAAGAATTCCAATCACACCAACAATAATCAAATAAATCGCCACAATGTAATTCAATAACTTTGGTGTAATGAGAATGGCAATCCCAGCAATAATTGCGAGCAGATACTCAACGGCGAAATGCAGGTGAAGATTCATAGCGTTTCCCTCCTTGGGGTAAACATTTTTTAGGTTTTCTCACCGGTCACATTTATGCGGTTAGGCGATCTTTGTCAAGCATCTTCATCCAGACCACCACACGAGGAGGCTTGCCAGACCGCAAATATTTTCTTATATAGAAGGACAAGTGCGCCAACAAATCCACAACCGAGGAAAACTCCATGCCTATTGTCTCCCTAACCGACACCGTTACCATACGCTATACTGCTGCCCTTGAAAACGGCGAGCTGATCGAGCAAACCGACAAGCCTGTGGCGGTGTCCATCGGCAGCGGAGCCGTCTGTCCAGCAGTGGAAGCCTGTCTTTTCGGCATGGAACCGGGCCAGACCAGAGTAATTCGCGTGCAGCCTGAAGATGCCTATGGTCTGCATTTACCAGAAATAGTGCAGGATATCCCCCTTGCTGCCTTTCAAGGCAAACTTATTCCTCAGTCGGGCATGATTCTTTCGCTGAATGTGCAACGCGAAGGGCAGAACTGCCACGTTCCAGCTACTGTGACTGCCGTGCGAAACGACATAGTGACCGTCGATTACAATCATCCGCTCGCCGGACAGATCATTGTCTATACTGTCAACTTAGTCAGTATTGCCGAGTGATTCTGGGCCGGAAACTCTGCTTCGCGTTCTTCGATAAAATAACAGAAGCGGTCCCAAGAGAATTCTCTCCCTGATATCGGACAACGCAGCGTTACTTTGCGGTCATCAACCGCGATAACCAGCCAGTCACCCCGACGCGGGCCATCTTCGATGTGGATTTTCTGTCCCGGCGCAAAAGAATAAGGCCGGAAAAAGATCACGTTTTCAGTCATGCGGATGCTCCCTGTTTAATTCAGCCAATACAACATCATGCCTACTCAACCGGAAGCAGGGCCGTCTGTCAAGTCCTTTCAGCAGCTTGAAGCTCTTGTTAAAAGGCTGCGTTCCGAGCAAGGTTGTCCTTGGGATCAGCAGCAAACCGCTGCCAGCCTGAAGAAATATATCCTCGAAGAAGCGACAGAGCTGGCCGAAGCCATTGACCGGGGCGATGAGCAGCTTATCTGCGAGGAAGCGGGCGATCTCTATTTTGTCCTCACCCTGCTGCTGGTGATTTGCGAGGAAAAAGGCGGTTGCTCTGTTGCCGATGTCCTCAATGCCGTCTGTGAAAAGATGCTGCGCAGGCATCCTCATGTCTTTGCTGCTGACGGTCAGGTTATGCCATCTGAGGAGCAGCTCAGGGCGCAGTGGGAGCGGATCAAGCAAGAGGAAAAAAGACGATGAGACTAATCGATTAATGGTGTTTGCTTTGCATTACCTAACTAACTTTCACTATGTTTAATCACCCACGCGATTTCAGTAACAATTGAGATAATTGCAGCAGGATAGGTTCTTTGCTCCATTGCTTATCTGTGAGTTCCATAAATCATCTCTGTCGAAATTTATTGCATGAGTCAAGTTTATTTCGAGATAGCTTCCGCTCAAATTGAATTCCCCGCAGAAACAAGGTAAGATGGCGGTGGAACCCGACGAAGTCGTCTCTCTGCTGAAAACCTTAACCTGAACCAAGGCAGCCATGCTGCTCGAACTGCGCATCAACGATTTGGCTTTAATCAGCACGCTGGAGCTGGATTTTTCTGCTGCTCCCACTGGGCTAATCGTCTTCACCGGCGAAACCGGCGCGGGCAAATCGATCATCCTTCAGGCGGTGCATCTGCTCACCGGTGGCAGGGCTTCGTCGCTGCTGGTGCGCAGCGGTTGCGAGCAGGCGACCATCGAAGCCTCATTTGACATCAGCAAGCAGCCTGAACTGGCAGAATTGCTGCATCAGCACGGTTTGGACAGCAGCGGCGATTGTATCCTGCGTCGGATTGTCAACGGCAAAGGCCGCAGTCGTTTTTTTATCAATGACCGACTGGCAACCGCCCGACTTGTTGCTGATCTCACAGAAAATTTGGTCAATATCGCGGGCCAGCACGATCAACAGCTTTTGCTCAGAAACAGCAGCCACATTGACTTTCTCGACGGCTACGGTGGCCTGTTGGAACAACGGCAGCAATACACTTTTCTCTACGACCGGCGACAGCAGCTACTCCGCCGTCTTCGTTTAGTGCACGAGCAGGAGCAGCACAAAGAGCAGAAACGCGATTTTCTTGGCTTTCAGTTGCGGGAAATCCGCCAAGCAGGATTGTCTCCGGGCGAGGACGATGCGCTCATCAAGGAGCGCGACCTGCTTAAATCTTCCACCGCTTTGGTTGAATTGGTCGGAAAAAGCTGCCAGCTGCTTCGCGAGCAGGTGCATGGACATCTCAGCGTCATCAGAAAGAATATGGAGCAGGCTTTCGCGCTTGATCCCAACCTGAAAGAGCTGTCGGCGCGGACCAGTTCGGCGTGTTTTGAAATTGAGGATTTAGAAGGCTGCCTTGATGCCTATTTAGAAGCTATTCCTTCTGATCACGGTAGAATGGAGCAAATTGCCGCTCGGTTAGCTCAGATTCGTCAGCTACAGCGCAAATACGGTACGACCATTGAGGAAGTGCTGGCTTTTGCCGAGCGGATTGAAAAGGAATTGCATGTCCTTGACCGCATTGAGCAGGAGCTGGTCGAGATAGAGCAAGTGCTGCACGGCATCGAAGCGGAACTCCGCCAGCAGGCCGCCGCGCTGTCTAAAGAGCGGATTGAGGCCGGGGCAAAGCTCTCACAGGCCATGCAGGCCGAGTTGGCTTCACTCAGTTTCAAGCAGACCTTGTTTGAGGTTTCAGTGCAGGCTGATGCAGCGATTTTATCGTCAGATGGCTGGGATAAAGTGGAATTCCTCTTTTCCGCCAATCCGGGCGAGCCGCTCAAACCGCTGACCGAGGTGGTTTCAGGTGGTGAGCTGTCTCGGCTGATGCTGGCAATGAAGTGCCTCTTTGCCCGCCAAGATAAGGTGGAGACGGTGATTTTGGATGAAATCGACGCGGGTATCGGCGGCGAGGCAGCCAGTGCAGTGGCCCGTAAGATCGATGAGCTATCTGGACATCATCAAGTTTTCTGCATCACTCATCTGCCGCAAATTGCCGCTTACGGCGATGCCCATTTTTTGGTGGAAAAAATCGCAGACGGTAGCCGCACTCGTACCTTCATCCGCAGCCTGCTCCCGGAGGAACGAGCCGCTGAACTGGCCCGAATGCTGGGTGGCGACAACCCCACTGAACAGACTATGGCCTTGGCAAGGGAGATGCTGGATGGAGGTACGCGGCAGAAAAGATAGACTTCTTGTGCAAATAAAAATGAGATAGAGATGGGAGTTACGCCGCTTAATTTTACAATTGATACACACAATGAACGGTGCTGAACTGTTAGTCCGCTGCTTAGAGAATGAAGGCGTTGAATACATCTTCGGCATTCCGGGTGAAGAGAACTTGGCCTTCCTTGAGGCTCTGCGCACGTCTTCAATCAAATTGATTCTCACCCGACACGAGCAGGCGGCAGGTTTTATGGCTGCTGCGTATGGCCGACTGACCGGCAAACCGGGAGTCTGTCTTTCAACCTTGGGGCCAGGCGCAACCAACTTTGTCACCAGCGTGGCTTACGCCTTCTTGGGCGGAATGCCTTGTCTGTTCATCACCGGCCAGAAGCCGATCAAAACCTCGAAGCAGGGTCGCTTCCAGATCATCAACGTGGTCTCGATGATGGCCCCGATCACCAAGATGACCCGGCAGATTGTCAGTGCCGATTCTATCGCCGCCCTCACTCGCGAAGCCTTCCGCACTGCTGTACAGGAAAAGGCCGGGCCAGTGCATCTGGAGCTGCCAGAGGATATTGCTGCCGAGCCTGTTTCAGAAGCCGCCCGGCCTTTTCCGGTGACAGATGTGCCGATTCCCTTGGCTTCGGACGAGGCACTGCGCAAGGTGGCGGAGATTATCAAACAAGCGAAAAATCCGCTTTTGCTCATTGCCGCTGTTGCCAATCGCCGTCAGACTGGCGCGGCTCTGAAACAGTTCATCGACCGCACGGGCATTCATTTCTTTTCTACGCAGATGGGCAAAGGCACGGCAGATGAATTTCATCCCCGCTGTCTCGGTACCGCCGCTCTTTCTGATCACGATTACCTACACTGCGCCATTGGCAGGGCGGATGTGATCATCAACGTTGGCCATGATGTGGTAGAGAAGCCTCCTTTTTTCATGCACCGAGATGGAGTGCAGGTAATTCATATTAATTACTTCAGCGCGGTCTTTGACGAGGTCTATTTCCCCCAGCATGAGGTGATCGGTGATATTGCCGACTCTATCGAGCGGTTAGCCTTGCTCCTCCAAGTAGATTCGTTAGTCGGGAACGGCTACTTCAGTCTGCTGAAAAAGGAAATCGAGAAGAACGTCTATCGCTGCACTCTGCCAGTTACGTTTCCCTACACGCCGCAGCAGCTCACCAAGATCATTCAAGAGCTGACCGACAAGGACACCATTCTCTCCTTAGACAACGGCATGTACAAAATCTGGTTTGCCCGCAACTACAAGTCGGCGGCTCCTTGCTCAGTGCTCTTGGACAACGCCTTAGCGACGATGGGCGCAGGCTTGCCTGTGGCAATTGCCGCTAAGATGCTGTATCCAGAACGCAAGGTAATTGCGGTCTGTGGTGACGGCGGCTTTATGATGAACTCGCAGGAGTTAGAAACCGCTATCCGCCTCAAGCTCGATCTGACCGTCCTCATCCTTCGCGACAACGGTTTCGGCATGATCAAGTGGAAGCAGGCAGGCATGAATCTGCCTCTCTACGGTCTCGACTTCGGCAATCCTGATTTCGTCAAATACGCAGAAAGCTACGGCGCAACAGGCTGGCGAGTTTCCGAGCAGCATCAGCTCCCGGAAATTCTTGATCACTGCCTGAACACACCCGGCGTACATTTAATTGAGCTGCCGATTGATTATGCAGAGAACGAATCAGTGCTAATCGAAGAGCTGCGCAAGAAAACCTGCCTGATTGGTTGATGCCTGTCTTTCAGCTCACTAACGAGATTATCTTTCCTCCGCCGGAGCTTGCCGAGCCGGATGGCCTTCTCGCCGTGGGTGGCGACCTTTCACCTGCCCGCTTGCTCGCTGCCTATCAACAGGGTATCTTTCCGTGGTATTCCGGCAAAGAGCCAATCCTCTGGTGGTCGCTTTCGCCAAGGTTAGTGCTGTTCCCGGAAGAGTTTCATCTACCGAAAAGCCTTGCTCGCACCATCCGGCGGCAGGTGTATCAGGTCAGCGCAGACACCGCCTTTGCTGAGGTGATTGCTTCCTGCGCTGCTGTCCGTGAGGAGACTGGAACATGGATCACCCAAGAAATGCAGGCTGCCTACATTCGCTTGCATGAACTCGGCTTTGCTCATTCGATTGAATGCCGCTTTGAGGGCGAATTAGTCGGCGGGCTGTACGGGGTCTGTTTGGATAAAATGTTCTTTGGCGAATCAATGTTCTCTCTGCGCGACGATGCCTCGAAGGTTGCGCTGGCGGCTTTGGTCAATCACGCCAAGCAGCTCGGCATTCAGGCGGTTGACTGCCAGATGACCACCGCCCATATGCTCCGCTTCGGCAGCCACGAATTAGACCGTCCCACCTTTCAAGAGCTGCTTGAGCAATCTGTCCAGCGCATTCAGCCCCAGCCGCGTTGGCGGCTTACAGAGCAAGGCAGCATCTGAGGGCGGAAAAGTGGTTTTTTGAAAAAAGCCATTGTAGCGGCGGCATTTTTCTGATAATTTCTTTCAGGTTCCACTGTATGATCCGCGAAGCAGCTCGTTGCTGCCTCCGGGAACCAGATAGTGCAAAATATAACCCGCAACAACTGAACAATGTATTTTTCTTCCGCTTTTTCGGTTTCATATTTCCGCAGTTTACTGCTTTTGGGCCTCACCGCCCCGCTGCTTCTCAACGGCTGCCTGCCCACCGGCAAGACCGTGGTGCAGCCGTATCCTTCCACTCCACCTGTCTCACCGTCAAAGCATACTGTGCCGCCGAGACAGGTACTTTCCCCGGAAGAGCAGGCTGCTTATAACAAGCAGGTGCTGGAACCTGCCTTAGCCACCATCAGCGGGCGTATTGCTGCATACGAGCAACGACTGCGCGATTGGCAAGACTTGGGCAGTCGCAAAGAGTCGCTGAACCTCACTTCCGATGAAATTGAGCAAATCGTTAGCTGCCGTAATCGGGTTGCCGATCTTCAAGATGCCTACAAAGGGCTGCAAGAAAAGCTGCTTCAAGAGCAACCTGCCGAGGTCTCCCGTGAGCTGTTGTTCAAATCGCTGCAAGATTTCAAAGAGAAGGATATCGCTTATTTGGAGGGAGAATGCCCGCAGCTCTTTACCTCTTTGGCTTCCCCTTCGGATACCAGCAAAGCAGTAGCGACGGAAAGTCAGGAAGTCAACAATGTTGTTCAGCAGCCAGAACCCCCTTCTGAGCCGCAGCAAGAGCAATCGCCAGATGGTGCTTCTCTCCACCGCCAAGGGCTTACTCTCCTGAAAAGTGGACAGGAG